>NZ_JHAL01000001.1:300000-574389 GCF_000738005.1 Bifidobacterium crudilactis
GAATCCCGCATCCAGCTCCTTGCGCAGGGCGTCCCGTCCCAGTGTCGTCAAATCAGGGTGAGTGTTGCTGTGGCTGGCGACCTGGTTGCCGTCGGCAAGGATTTGCTGCTCCATCTGGGGCATTTCCGCCGACTGCTTGCCAATGTCGAAGAAGGTGGCTTTGGCGCCTTTGCTTTTGAGGATGTCGAGTATCGGAGCGGTGAAATTGCTTGGTCCGTCATCGAAGGTCAGCGCGATGACCTTCTTGTCCTCCGGTGGCTTGGGGCTCAGGGAGTTGATTTTCAGTTGGGTCGGTTGCTTGGTCACCGACTTGTCGACCTGCTCGCCGGAACGATCGCCGACCCAATACTCCTGCCGGCCTGCCCGGCCTTGCTGTTCGACGAACTGTATGGCGCCACCGGTGGTGACGCTGGTGTCGAAGGGAATGTCCTTCTCATGAACGGTGTGCTTCTCCTCGAGGTCCTTGCCGTCCTGAACCGTGATTGAATCGTTGGAGCGCAGATAGGTATTGCCGAGGTCACCACTGCTGATGGTCGCATTGTTGTTCTTCACCGATATGCCGGCCCCGCCATGTTCTTCAAGGGTCTTGCCGGTGAGGGAAAGCAGTCTGCCGGCCTTCTTGTCAAAGTCGTGATGCTCTTCAAGAATGTCTTTGAGACTTTGGTTGGCGGTGACCTGCATGGCGACGTTGTTGATGGTCACGTTGAAGGTGCGGTAGTTGTTCCACCAGAACCATGCGCCGAAGACCAGGGCTGCGCACAGTGCCACGGAGATGACGGACACGGCGATTCTGGTGTTGCGTCGCTTCGGAGACGTGGGGATGTCGAGCGCCTCGACACCGTTTCCACGTAAGGACGATGATGACTCACCGTTGTTCTCGTTCGCTCCCATGACTTCCCCCTGACTCTTCCCCTGCTCGTTACCCGCAACTATTGTAGTGGGAAAGCCACGAAAAGTTAATGTTGATTAGTACAAAGTACTTTGTTCTGTAAAGCTTTCTGGAGTGCGGCTATTGCCAATCGGGAGAAGGGATGAAAGGGGTCTTTCCATGAAGGGCAAATCTCGGTGCTGCCAAGATGCACCAAATCGACACCTCCTGTCGCTGTCAACTGTTCACCGGCCATTTCCTCTGCGGCTATTCAAGTGGGCAAATCACCGCTCGGAAGATGAGCGCTTCGCGGCCGTCCGGCGCGTGGATGGGGCGGTCGTTCGGTGCCGAGGGCGTCGGCAGGTCATCATGCCGATGGAGCGTGCGGCATGAGCGATGCACTCGATCCGGTCATTCATCCTGCCTCCAGACTGAGAATCATGACGACCCTGTACCGGACGGACCATGGACATCCCGTCAGCTTTCAGGAGCTCGCCGCTTCGCTCCGAATGACCTCGGGGAACCTGGCCGTTCATCTGCGGAGATTGGAACACGCCCGCTACATCAACATCGAGAAAAGCATCGAGCTGAAGAAGCCGGTGACGAGAATCTCGCTCACCGCATCGGGGCGTCGAGCATTCAACAATTATCTCGAGACATTGCAACAGCTATTGCAGGGATGATGACTGAGCAGTCGACGCGACGAAACGCCGTGGACCGAGCCCTTGACCTGGAGCTAACTCCAAGTTCTAGAATCGCAGTCATGCTTAAGAAAAACAACACCGTGCGTCTGCTCGGTGAAGCCGACGGCGCCCCGGAGGAGTGGTCGGTGCCGCGTTGGTCGATTGGACAGGCCGCTGAACGCACAGGGGTCTCTGCAGATACGCTCCGATACTACGAACGCGAAGGAATCCTCTCTCCCGCCGGACGCACACCAGGTGGCCTTCGTCGCTACAGTGAACTGGATCTCGAAAAAATATCCTGTGCGCACTGGCTTCGGTGTGCGGGGGTGTCATTGAACACCATCAGGGAGTTCGATGCACTCCGTGACGGCGGCAGGCAGACCCTCAGCGGAAGAAGGGCCTTGCTTGAAGACCACCTTGATGAGCTGGAGCGAAAGCGGGAGGAAATCGACGCGTCGATGACCTCCATCAAGGCGAAAATCGCCAAATACGACCGTCTGATTGAGGAACGACAATGACCGCACGCGCACGAGCCTTCATCGCCCTGGTCGCAGCCGCTGCGTTCTGGGCGGGCAATTACGTCTTCGGCCATGTCGCGGTCGCCACTATGTCCCCCTTCAGCATCGTGTTGTTTCGTTGGGCGCTCGCGCTGATACCGCTGGGTATCATCGCCCAGTGTCTTGAGCACCGGCGCTGGAAGGATCTCCTGGCTCATTGGCCCTTCCTGCTCATGCAGGCAGCTCTCGGCATGTTCGCCTACAACATCCTGCTGTATGCGGCTCTCCATGTATCGACCGCGTTCGAGGCGTCACTGATCAATGCCGCGAATCCCGCTTTGATCGCCGTAGCCGCCACGGTGCTGCTTCATGAGCGGATTGGCTGGAAAGGTGCTGTGGGCATCGCCCTGGCGCTGTTCGGCGTGCTGATTGTGCTGACCCGGGGCGACATATCCACACTGTTCCGCAATGCTTTCGGCCCCGGGGCCCTGCTGATGATAGGAGCCATAGTCGTCTGGACCGCTTACAGCATCGCTGGCCGCATGGGGCCTCGACTGCCTCCTGTGTCCTCGGTCCTGGTGCAGGCGATGTTCGTGGTCATCGTCATGGGTGCTGCGGCGCCCTTCGTGGGAGTCACTCTACCGACCAGTACCGAGGCATTCGCGTCCCTGCTGTTCATCGCGGTGTTTCCCTCATGCCTGTCCTACGTGCTGTGGAACGTCGCTTTGACGCAGATTCCATCCGGCATGGCAGGAGTGTTCCTCAATCTCATCACCCTGTTCACGGCGATATGGGCTCTGATGACAGGAGAGACCATTACGGTCTCGCAGATTGTCGGCGGGCTCGTCATCATAGGCGGTGTCATGCTGACGGCGCTCTCGAAGCGAGGAGACGGCAACCACGTCGAGGCGGATGTCCCCCGAGAGGTCTGAGGGGCTTGTCCCCGCTATGCGAAGGCGTTCAGAAGGCCAAGCGAACAATCAGAGGCATGGAGGCAGTGCCCGGTGTAGACGACACGACGGCAGTCGCCTCTGAGAGCAGGACCCTGATTGCTCTAGTGTTCGCCGAAGCGTTTCGTGAGCTTTTCCTCGCTCGCCTGCATCAGGTCATCCGCTGTGAAACCGTACTTGTCCGCCATGATGAGCAGGTTGTCGAGAACATCGGCAAGTTCCTCGCGAATATGCAATAGCTGCCCGTCTTCGGAGAGCTTCTGCTCGTGGGGGTGGTCCCTGCCGATTTCATGGGTGCGCACCGCCTGCGCCAACTCTCCGAGCTCTTCGCTCATGAAAGCCAACCTGACGAAGGGCGGGTAGGGGTACCATTGTCGGCTGATGTAGAAGTCTTTCAGCCATCGGGCATGATCGTGGATGTCCATGAGCTTCGACCTTCGGGAAGAGACGTTGTTGAACTTCGAATCACTATAGGCAGAGGAGCGGAATTGACCCGGAACATTGTGGTGTACTGCGGCGCGGCAAACGGCAATAGCGCGGATTTCACGGCGACGGCGATAGCGGTCGCGGACTGGATTGTGGACAACCGCTACACGATGGTGTACGGCGGGGGCAGCGTCGGACTCATGGGCACCACGGCGAAACGAGTGCTCGACCGCGGCGGCAGTGTGCACGGCGTCATCCCGAAGATACTGCGGGACCGTGGCACCGCGATGGAAGGTCTGACCCAGCTGAGCGTCGTCCCCGACATGACCGCGCGCAAACACATGATGTTGGAACTCGGCGACGTCTGTCTGGCGTTGCCTGGAGGTCCGGGCACGCTGGAGGAGATCAGCGAGGCTTTTTCCTGGGCGCGGCTGGGGCTGAACAACAATCCCTGCATCTTTCTCGACGTGCATGATTTCTGGAAGCCTCTGGCCCAGATGTTCGACACCATGGTCGCCAATGCTTTCCTGACAGCGGAGGATCGTAAGAAGCTGCTGTTCACATCCTCGCTTGATTCATTGAACGAGTGGATATCTTCGTATGAGCCTCCTGCCATACGGCAGTACCATACTTCCACCTCCGACGAGAGGTCCTCGGAGGGTGGCAGATAGACCGCGTCCAGACACCGGCTGCCCGTATGCGAGGTGAAGGACCGCGTGTTCTTGCCGGAGCGGAAGTTCGGGTGCTTCCCCGAGGTTCCCGGTAGAATGGAATACCATATCCATCGTGACATTGATAGGGCAGCTGTCGGTTTAGGGCGTTGATGAGCATCGGCGCCCGGAGCGGCACTGGGAGGGCTCATGAAAATCCTTGTTGTGGATGACGACCGCACATTTACGGAAATGTTGCGCGCCGCCCTGCTGACGCAAGGGTATGAGGTCGCAGTAGCCTCCGCGGGCAGCGGTTGCCTCGCTGCGGTGCCGCAGGAGAAACCGGATTTGATACTGCTTGACATGGAGTTGCCGGACACTGACGGTCTGAGCGTCATACGAAGCGTTCGCCGGTGGAGCGATGTGCCGATTCTGGTGGTTTCGGGCCAGGGTGCCACTGCCGAACAGGATGTTCCCGAGGTCATCGAGGCCTTGGATGCCGGTGCGGACGAGTATGTGCCGAAGCCTGTGGCTCTGGACGAGATTCTTGCCCGGGTGAGGGCACTTTGCAGACGAATTCCCCATGACAGTGGAGCGCCTCTGGTCACCATGGGGCATGTCACCATCGACCTGTCCACGCATTCGGTGTTCAGACAGTTCCGCGGACGCCAGACCAGGGTGCAGCTGACTCCCACGGAGTGGAAGGTGCTGCAGATGCTGGTCAAGAATGTCGGACGTCTGGTTACCAGACAGGATTTGCTCACCGAGATATGGGGGAGCGAACATGTGCATGATTCGGGCAATCTGAGACTGTACGTCTCCCAGTTGCGCAAGAAGATCGAGCAGGACCCGGCGAAGCCGCAGTTCCTGAAAACGGAGACCGGCATGGGGTATCGCTTGGAGCTTCAGGATAGCTGACATCACGGTGTTCTGCGCAATAATCCCTGCGCAACTCCCTGTACAGGTCTCTCAACCATTCTCCAAACGACTCTCCGGACCATCGCGTGCCTGGTGGAGGAGTGCCGCACGAAGTGGCGCACGGGATTGTGAACCCTGCCACAGTCCGTGGAGTTATGCGGACGCAAGAGGAAATTCGTATCGTGGGCAGTGGATAATGAAGGTATGACTATTGCCACACCGGAGCGTTACGCTCACATGCTTGAAGCCGCCAGAAGCGGAGGATATGCATATCCCGCCATTAATGTCACCAGCACCCAGACACTTAATGCGGCGCTCCAGGGTTTTGCCGAGGCGGAGTCCGATGGCATCATTCAGGTATCCGTCGGCGGGGCCTCGTACCTTTCGGGGCAGGCCGTCGCAGACAGAGTCACCGGGTCTCTCGCGCTTGCGGCCTTCGCCAGAGAGGTCGCCAAACGCTATTCGCATATCACGATTGCACTGCACACCGATCATTGCGCGGTGCAGTATCTTGACGAGTGGGTACGGCCACTGTTGGCATATGAGGCGGAGCAGGTTGCACATGGCGAGGAACCGGCCTTCCAATCGCATATGTGGGACGGCTCCACGGTGCCTCTCGACCAAAATCTGACCATCGCCGAGGAGCTTCTCGATAAATCGCAGGCGGCCCGTACCGTGCTTGAAATCGAGATCGGCGCGGTCGGCGGCGAGGAGGACGGTCATCGTGCCTCCGAGAACGCCAAGCTCTACTCCACGCCCGAGGATGCCGTCGAAGTCGCCCGACGGCTGGGACTGGGCGAAAGAGGCCGATACATCGCGGCCTTCACCTTCGGCAATGTGCACGGTGCCTACAAACCCGGATTCGTGAAATTGCGCCCGGACATTCTCGGTGACATCCAGCGGGAAACCGCATCGGCTGTGTCGCAGGGGAAGGTCGAGGGACTGGATGCCTCCACGCGTTATCCTGACGATAAGCCCTTCATGCTGGTGTTCCACGGAGGTTCGGGCTCATCTCCCGAGGACATCGCGACGGCGGTCGGCAACGGTGTGGTGAAGATGAATATCGACACCGATACGCAGTACGCCTTCACCCGCGCGGTGGCGGGCCATATGTTCGCCAACTACGACAAGGTTCTCAAAATCGACGGTGAGGTCGGAGAAAAGAAGCAGTATGACCCGCGTTCGTGGGGGAAGCAGGGGGAAATCTCGATGGCGCAACGGGTCGTCGAAGCGTGCCAGGAGCTGGGTAGCGCCGGACATGCATTGCGATAGGCCGCTTTTCTGACCGTGCACACGCATCCGTGCGCTTAACCGTGCGCTGATTCGGGCCGGAGGGCTGACCGGATACCGCTCCAGGCTTCGGGGTATTCTCATTGTGGCGGACGGGGTGTCCCCGACGCACGAATGGAGGTGCAGTATGCCCGGAATCGTTCTCATCGGAGCCCAGTGGGGTGACGAAGGCAAAGGCAAAGCCACGGATCTCATCGGTGACAAGGTTGATTACGTCGCCCGGTTCAATGGCGGCAACAACGCTGGTCATACGGTCGTGGTCGGTGACCAGACCTATGCGCTTCATCTGCTGCCTTCCGGTATCATCCACCCGAATGTGACGCCTGTTGTGGGCAATGGGGTCGTCGTCGATCCCGAAGCGCTGTTCTCGGAAATAGACGGGTTGGAATCACGCGGGGTGGACTGCAGTCGACTTCTCGTCAGCGAATCCGCACACATCATCACGCCGTATCATCGCACGCTCGACAAGGTGACCGAGCGCTTCCTCGGTAAACACAAGATAGGCACCACTGGTCGCGGCATAGGTCCGGCCTACGCCGACAAGGTCAATCGCGTGGGTATCCGCGTCCATGACCTGTTCAATCCGCAGCATCTGCACGACAAGGTCGAGGCCAGCCTCCACCAGAAGAACCAGATGCTCGTCAAACTGTACAATCGCAGGGCCATAGACGTCGATGCCATCGTCGATGAGCTCCTCGCAGTCGCAGGGCGTCTCAAGCCCTACGTAGCGAATACTTCGCTCGTGCTGAATTCGGCATTGGACGAAGGGAAAACCGTGCTCTTCGAAGGTGGCCAGGCGACCATGCTCGATGTGGACCACGGTACCTATCCTTTCGTTACGTCATCGAATTGCACGGCGGGCGGAGCATGCACGGGAACGGGCGTCGGCCCGACGAAGATCAGTCGTGTCATCGGGGTTTCCAAGGCGTACATCACCCGAGTCGGGGAAGGGCCGTTCCCGACCGAGCTGAATGACGCCTCGGGAGAGTGGCTGCGCGCGCAAGGTCACGAGTTCGGCGTCACCACGGGAAGGCCGCGTCGTTGCGGCTGGTTCGACGCCCTGGTCAACCGCTACGCGGCACAGATCAATGGTCTGACCGACATCGTGCTGACCAAGCTTGACGTATTGACCGGTCTTGAAAGCATTCCGATATGCACGGCATATGATGTCACGCTTGCCGATGGTTCGCACGCAACCGTGCGTGATATGCCTACCGATCAGGCCGAGTTCGCTTCCGCTGTGCCTGTTTACGAGGAAATGCCCGGATGGAGCGAGGATATTTCCCAGGTGCGGTCCTTCGAAGAGTTTCCTCAGAAGACGAAGGATTATGTCAAAAGACTCGAAGATCTGTCCACATGTCGGATTTCCGCCATCGGCACGGGCCCTGGCAGAGATCAGATCGTATCCGTTCATTCGCTGATCGACTGACGCTTTCGCACGCTCGTCCTGTCTCCCCGAGAAGGGGAGGAGCAGTCGTTGAAGAGCCCGCGATGAGAAGCCTCTGACACCAAGCGTGTCAGGGGTTTTCGTCATTCAAGAGACTTCCGGGCTGTTTGGCGTGAAAAGGACCGCAGCATACGATAACTGCACTAAAAGGACAGCTTTTCCGAGAAACTATTACCAAATTGCTGTCCTTTTAGTGCAGTTATCTCTGCCGCTCAATAGGTGACGAGTCGTTCGGCAATGTTTCCAATCGGCGTTCTCCGTAATATCCGAGAAATATTGGTGCAACCAGATAAGGACTTCCGTCTTTTAGGTTAAAGCCCATCGGAGGGAGCCATATGATTGCATATGTTTCAAAGAGGAGAGTGCTTCGCCCTGCCCTGATGTGCGTTGGGTTGGCGATTGCCCTTATGGTCTTGCTGTTTGGTGTGAACCCAGTGACCGCGAACGCCGCGGAAGCAGTCGAGACGTGTAATCCCACAAGTGAAATCGCTTGTGTGAACGGCGTGCTGCAGGATTCGGCGAAAGCCCCTATCGCAGGTGTCGAGGTCACGCTGGGAGGGGCCGAAAGCGCGACCGCGACAACGGACGCTTCGGGGAAATGGGCGTTTTCGGTCACTGCGGATGGCGAGTACACGGTTTCGATACCTGCGTCCGTTGTGCAAGAGCACGGTCTGAAAGCGGACACCGCAACCGTCGACGTCAAAAAAGGCGATTTCAGCAAAGCGCGGCGGGTGGTGAGATTCGACGAAGTGCAGGCGTCGTCGGAGGCTTCCTCCGGCAGCAAGGCTTCTTCGGATACCGGAAAGTCGTCGGAATCCGCATCATCGACGGCGGAGGGGCCCAGCGCCTTCTCGACCTTCATGTCTCGCTTCTGGCAGCAGTTGTTCAGTGGAGTCATTTTCGGCCTGATGCTTGGACTGATGTCGGTAGGCATGAACCTCGTCTACGGAACGACGAAGCTGAGCTCCTTCTCACACGGCGAGCAGGTGTCTCTTGGTGGTCTGATGGCGTATGTCGGCACGCAGCTGCTGCACTGGCCCCTGGTGGTTTCAGCGATATTCGCGGTGGCGGTCGGAGCGTTGACCGGTTGGATTCAGAACGAACTCGTATGGAGCCCCTTGCGGCGTAAGCGCGTCGGTCCAACGCAGCAGATGATCGTGACCATCGGTCTGTCCATGGCCTTGCAATATGTGTTCCAGTTCTTCTTCGGAGGCGATGTCAAGGGCATCACCACCACAGTCCCCAAAGGATTCCAGATAGGTCCGATCACGACCGATGCGACGACGCTCGTACTGGCAGGTATCGCGCTTGCGGTAATCATCGCCTTCACGTTGTTCCTCTACGGCACCAGACTCGGCAGGGCGACTCGTGCGGTCTCGGACAATGCCGCCCTGGCTTCCGCCTCCGGGATCAACGTCGAGCGGGTGGTGCGCATCGTCTGGATTATCTCCACTGCCCTCGCGGCGCTCGCAGGTGTGCTCATCGGCATCTATCTCAACGGCATCGCGTGGAACACCGGTGCCTTGGTTCTTCTGCTGATGTTCTCGGCGGTGACCCTGGGTGGTCTGGGCACCGCCAACGGTGCTCTGGTGGGTTCATTGGTCATCGGCATCGTCGCGGATATGAGCTCGCTGGTGATTCCGAACGATATGCGTTACGTCAGCGCCTTGGCGATTTTGATCGTGGTCCTGCTCATCCGCCCGCAGGGTGTTTTCGGCAAGCAACAGAGAGTGGGCTGAGATGAAGGGGATACGGGAAATTCAACGGTCGGTGGCACTTCTGAACGGGCATGCAACGTCAAGGAGTCACGCCACGCACGACAACAGCTCGAGTGAAGGATGCACGGTGAAAGGAGGTCAGCGATGGATTGGATGACGATTCTCAGCAATTCGGTCGCTCAGCTCATTGCTCCGACAACGGCGGCGTATGTGCTTGCGGCGATAGGGCTCAATATCCACTTCGGCATGACCGGATTGATGAATATGGGTCAGGCGGGCTTCATGCTTCTTGGAGCGTACGGATTCGCCATAACGCAGAGCATGGGCTGGAACCTTTTCGCCTCGCTGCTGGCAGCCCTGGCGCTCGCCGCCGTATATGCGGTGCTGCTGGGCATACCTACGTTGAAGTTGGGGCCGGACTATCTGGCCATGGTCACTCTGGCTTCGGCCGAAATCATACGCATCGTGGCCAGATCGACTTCCATGACGAATCTCACCGGTGGCTCGGGAGGCATTTCACCTCAGGATTTCACCACGCAGTTCGAAGCGGCTTCACCCTTGCCGTCCGGCAGCTCCACGATCCTGCTGTGGACGTATTCGAATAACATCGCCGATTCCTGGTGGATCAGAATCGTCGCCTGGACCCTGGTGCTGATTGCCGCGCTGCTGGTCTGGCGTTGGTTCAAGTCGCCGTGGGGCCGCGTGCTCAAGGGCATCCGTGAAGACGAGAACGCTCTGCGTTCCTTGGGCAAGTCGGTGACGAAGTTCAAGTTGCAGTCCTTGTTCCTGGGCGGTGCCTTCGGTGCTCTTGCGGGTATCATCTTCGTGCTGCCTCGTTCGGTGCAGCCGGATTCGCTCGGCAGGCAGGTCACCTTCTATGTGTGGACCATCCTGCTGCTCGGCGGCGCCGCCTCGATATTCGGCCCGGTGCTGGGCTCGTGCCTGCTGTGGGTGATGCTCACCTTCGTCAAGGAGCTCATGCGCGGCACCATATCCGAGAATTTCATGTCCTCCAACCAGATTGAGGCCCTGGGTTGGGTCATCGTCGGTGTGGCGCTGATGTGTCTGGTGATATTCAGACCACAGGGTCTTCTCGGAGACAGAAGGGAGTTGGCGTTCAATGTCTGATACTCAAATCACACCCGGTGAGGTCGTAGCCGGACAGCAGTCAACAGAGCAGTCAACAGAGCAGTCAACAGAGCAGTCAACAGTGCAGGTTGCCGAGGCGTCGGGTGCTGCGTCGGGCGGTGTCACGTTTGGTGCCCAGGTGGTCCGGGACCTTTCCTTCGTGGAGCATGCGGCAGGCGTGCACAAGCCGGACCCGATTCTCGTGGCCGACAACGTGACCAGGAAATTCGGAGGCATCACCGCTGTCGATGTCGATCATTTCGAGATAGAACGTCATGGCATCACCGCGTTGATCGGCCCCAATGGCGCAGGCAAGACCACATTCTTCAATCTGATGACCGGGTTCGACACTCCGGACTCGGGGACGTGGCAATTCGACGGCAGCAACCTCTCGACGGTCTCATCCGAGAAGGTCGCGCGTATGGGCATGGTCCGTACCTTCCAGCTGACCAAGGTGATGAACAGACTGACGGTGCTCCAGAACATGCTGCTCGGCGCTCCGGACCAGCCGGGTGAGGGGATGCTGAGATCGCTGGTGCCGAGCCTGTGGAGGAACCGCGAACGTGAAATCACCGAACAGGCCGAACAGCTGCTGGATCGTTTCCTGCTCTTGAAGAAGAAGGACGATTACGCAGGTTCGCTCTCCGGTGGACAACGCAAACTCTTGGAGATGGCTCGGGCGCTGATGAGCAGGCCGAAGCTGGTGATGCTCGATGAGCCGATGGCCGGTGTGAACCCCGCGTTGAAACAATCGCTGCTCGACCATATCGTTTCTCTGCGTGACGACGGCACCACCGTGCTTTTCGTCGAGCATGACATGAACATGGTTCGCCATATCGCCGATTGGGTCACGGTGATGGCCGAGGGGCGAATCGTCGCGGAAGGGCCGCCGCAGTCGGTGATGAACGATCAGGCAGTGGTGGATGCCTATCTGGGTGCTCACGCAAATATCGATTTGGGTGACGACAGTGTCCTTCAGGACATGGAGTAGGAGGGTGTGCAATGGCAGACTTGGTTGAGGAGCAGTCGGTACAACAGCTTCCGGATCGCAGCGAGATTCATGTCGGCGAGCCTGATGGGGAGCCCTTGCTTGATGCGGTGGATTTGATCGCCGGGTACCTTCCCGGTGTCAATATCCTCAACGGCGCCTCCCTCTCCTTGCACGAGGGTGAAATCGTCGGCATCATAGGTCCGAACGGTGCAGGCAAGTCGACCCTGTTGAAGTCCTTGTTCGGCCTGGTCCATGTGAAATCAGGCTCCTTGCTGCTGCACGGCAAGGACATCACGAATCTGCGCGCGGACAAACTGGTGTCGATGGGGGTCGGCTTCGTGCCCCAGACCGAGAACGTGTTCCCAAGTCTCACAGTCAGGGAAAATCTCCAGATGGGCGCATATCAGAGTCCTCAGCTCTTCGGCGAACGCTTCGACTATGTGACCTCGATATTCCCCCGATTGGGCGAGCGCAAGGACCAGGCCGCCGGTTCCCTCTCGGGTGGTGAACGACAGATGGTGGCGATGGGCCGGGCATTGATGATGAAGCCTTCGGTGCTGCTGCTCGACGAGCCTTCGGCGGGTCTGAGCCCGATGCTGCAGGACGAGACCTTCATCCGCGTGCGGCAGGTCAACAAAGCCGGGGTCAGCGTCATCATCGTCGAACAGAACGCCAGGCGCTGCCTGCAGATCTGCAATCGTGGCTATGTGCTCGATCAGGGTCGCAACGCCTACTCGGGGCGGGGCCGCGAACTGCTTAACGATCCGAAGGTCATCTCGTTGTATCTGGGCAATCTGGAGGAGACGGTCGAGGAAGAGGGCCGCTGACGTCTTTCCGGTGTTCTTGAGGCGGAGTGCCTTTCGCCGTTTGAACGAGCGCTGAGGCCAGGGCTTCCAATACCCTGTTCCCGGTCTCTGGATATTGGCATCCATAGACCGGGCCTTGGCATGCTCGTTTACTGATTTCCTTGTGTTTCCAACAGTTTTCGGGCTTCATCTCAAAGAAATATGAGGTACATGAAACCGTTGCAAGCGACTTCTACTCTGGTTCTCATGGTCACATTCGGAGAAATTGTTTCCATATCCCGAACGGTGTGCTGCAGGTGATCCGCATATGCGGTGTCGCGGCATTCCCCACACCGAGGGTTCAGGGAGAAAAATTCGGAGAAGGAATGGTGATGTTGATATGCGAAGGAATCGATCATTGGCGGTAACCGCGACGGCTTCAGTCGCGGCACTTGTTATGGGGCTCTCCGCGTGCGGCGGTTCGGGCAGTGAGGCGAGCTCATCAGGCTCGGCATCCGACGGACAGTTTGTGGTCGGAGGCCTGTTCCCGTTGACAGGGTCGCTGGCGTATCTTGGTCCTGCGGAAACCACTGCGGCGGATCTGGCGATCAAGGACATCAATGCCGCAGGCGGAGTACTCGGTAAAGATGTCAAGGAAGTCAGCGCGGATGTCTCAGACGCCGATCATGCCGACCAAAATACGACGGCCGCGCAATCCGTGCTGTCCAAAAGCCCTTCGGTGGTTATGGGTCCCGCGTCGAGCTCGGTGGTGAAGAACACCTATAAAGCGGTTACCGAGGCCAAGGTGCCGATGATTTCGATGGGCGCCACCTCGCCCTCCCTTTCGGGCATCAGCCCCTACTTCTTCCGCACCGTTCCACCGGACTCCGTGCAGGGTGCCGTGGTGAGCAGTCTCATAGCCCAGGATGGGGTGCAGAAGCTTGCCATCGCGGTCTTCAACGAAGAGTACGGCACAGGATTGCGTAAGGTCATCGTCAACAGCCTCAAGGATGCCGGCGTCGAAGTGGTCTATGGGGAGACGGATACCTTCGACCCGACCGAGACCAACTTCTCCTCGCTGGTGACCTCCATCAAAGCCACCAAGCCTGATGCCGTTCTGGTCATCGCCTTCGACCAGACGAAGCAGCTGCTGAAGGAGATGAGCAGCCAGGGGCTTGACACCAAAACGAAGCTGTACATGACCGATGGCAATACCGCGGACTACTCGTCCGATTTCGATGCGGGATTCCTCGAAGGTGCACAGGGGACCATTCCGGGAGCCCATCCGAGCGATGATTTCCAGAAGCGTTTGAAGGAGATAGACTCCAAGCTGTCCGATTACACGTATTCCGCCGAAACCTATGACGGCATCGTGCTTGCGGCCCTCGCCGCGGAGAAGGGCGGCGCGGTGGATGGTGAAACGGTGCAGAAGAATCTCGCAGCGGTTTCGGGTGCCGACGGAGGGGACAAGTGCTCGACTTTCAAGGATTGCGCGGCGCTCATCAAGGAAAAGAAGGATATCCAGTATGTAGGACTCGCCGGAATCGGACCCTTCAACAGCAACAACGATCCGAGCTCCGCGTCTATCGGTATCTACAAGTTCGATTCCGCCAACAAGCCCGTCTACAGCAGGTCCCAGGAAGGCGAAGTGCCGAAGAGCTGAAGCCGTGACCGTGGTCCGTGGCATGCTCTTCGGTAGTGTTCTCGCCTAAGTTCCGGCGAAGGAGGCAGGATTCACCGACGGACGATGATGCGGGATTGCGAGGGCCGGGTTGTGAGATGGTGGCGACACCATCACAACCCGGCCCTCGCTGATTTCATACCGGATACCCGCTCGGGCCAGGGCAAGGGCCCCGTCGAAGGTTCTGATGCTGGATTACAATGCAGAGTGAATGTTGGAAATCGGGAGAGTCCTGCGATCCAGGGAGGTTTCACTATGGTCGGCATGCGTGATGTGGCCAAAAAGGCGGGCGTCGCGCTGAGTACGGTGTCGCTGGTGGTCAATGAGAACGGATATGTCTCGGATCAGATGCGTGAACGTGTCGAATCGGCCATGAAGGAACTCGATTATGTGCCGAACGAGCTGGCGCGCAATCTGTATCATGGGCGTTCGCACATCATCGGCGTGATCGTTCCCACCATTCAGCATCCTTTCTTCTCGACCTTGACCGCATACCTGCAGCAGGTGTTCGCCAGGCATGGCCTGTACACGATGCTGTGTTCGACCTTCGATGTCGGGGAGGGTGAGGCGCCGTATGTGGATATGCTCAGAAGGCGCATGCTGGACGGCATCATCCTCGGCGCGCATACGGATTACCCGCACGATTATTGGACTTCCATAGAACGACCAGTGGTGGCCTTCGACCGCTCTCTGGGTGCGAGCGTACCCTCGGTCGGTTCGGATCACGAGCAGGGCGGTGAGCTCGCCGCGTCGTTGTTCGCTCTGACGGGTGTGAGGCATGTCGTTGAAATAGGCGGGCCCAGATCACGTTTTCACGATGCCGCCGACGACGCACCAAGGGATACTCCAAGTGCGTTGAGCCCTGTACCGGATGACGATGCGAAGGGGGATTCCGAGGATGTGTCCGCCCGGCGTACCACATTCCCTCCTGTGCGCTACCAGCTTGCGTTCGAGTCCGTCCTTGATGCGGCGGGCATCAGATACGACTATATGGAGATTCCTTCCGTGGCCGATCTCGGACAGTTCGAACGTGTCGCCCGCCAGTTGTTCGAGCGCTTTCCTGATGCCGATGCCATCATGGCTCCCGATCTTGCCGCCGCGTTCTGCGTCCAGGAGGCTCTCAGAAGGGGAATCAGGATTCCCGAATCTCTCCAGATTCTCGCCTACGACGGTACCTTTGTGACCGACGCCGCAGGTATGAAAATCACCAGCATTCTTCAGGATTTCTCAGGTATCGCCAACAAGCTCTCGGAGGCCATGCTGGAAACAATCAATGCAGACGCTCAGGACGCAGAGGGTGATGGCGCGGGCGTCGACCAGGAGCACGGCGTGCAGCCGGCGTTGCCATCGGAACAGGCGGATGTGCTCTCCGGCATGAGGGCCGATGAGGCAGACGAAGAAATCGGTGTGGCGGGTATGCTCACCCATACCATTCCCATGAAGGTCAAAATCGGCCAGACCACGCGATGGAACGAGACCGTGAGGGAGCTGCTCTTCGGCTCGCATCCGCAGACCGACTGACTTGGCGCGGTGCACTGAGACCTTACTCGGCTGAGAGGCGATAACTGCACTAAAAGGACAGCAATGTGGAGATAATTTCTCCGAAAAGCTGTCCTTTTAGTGCAGTTATCGTATTCGGGCCATACAACCCAACATAAGCGGCGCTCTTGTGAGGTGGCGGACTTTGCATTGCTGCTGTCGAACCGGTTCGATACAATTACGGCTGTATCTGCCGACGTAGTCAAATGCGGTCGGGACAGGTACGCGTGGCACATAACAGACGTTGCACACAACGATGTGACCGTTTCGCTAACGAACAAGGAGGTCCGATGCTGAACAAAGTACAACTCATCACCTATGCCAACAGGCTTGGCGATGGAACAATCGAGTCAATGACGGAGCAATTGCGGAGCAAATTCGCAGGCGCATACGAAGGTGTCCACATCCTTCCCTTCTTCACCCCCTTCGATGGTGCCGATGCCGGTTTCGACCCGATGGACCACACCGCGGTAGACCCGAGACTGGGGTCATGGGACGATGTCGCGGAGCTCTCCAAAACACACAGCATCATGGTCGATGCCATCGTGAATCACGTGAGCTGGAAGTCCGCACAGTTCCAGGACGTCCTTGCCAAGGGGGAGGACTCGCCCTATTACCCGATGTTCCTCACGATGAGCTCCATCTTCCCCGATGGCGCCACCGAAGAGGACCTTACCGACATATACCGCCCGCGTCCGGGTCTGCCCTTCACTCACTACAATTTCAACGGCAAGACCAGACTCGTGTGGACCACCTTCACGCCTCAGCAGGTGGATGTGGATACCGATTCGGATGCAGGGTGGGCTTATCTGATGTCGATTCTCGACAAGATGGGCCAGTCGCACGTGTCCTCTCTGAGACTCGACGCGGTCGGCTACGGTGCCAAAGAGGCGGGAAGCAGCTGCTTCATGACACCCAAGACCTTCCAGCTGATCGGACGTCTGCGTGAAGAGGCCGCGAAGCGTGGTCTCGAAATCCTGATTGAAGTGCATTCCTATTACAAGAAGCAGGTCGAAATCGCCGGCAAGGTCGACTGGGTCTACGACTTCGCGCTGCCGCCGCTCCTGCTCCATTCGCTGTTCACCGGCTCGGTGGACGCCCTGGCCAAGTGGGTGGAGATTCGCCCCACGAACGCCGTCACCGTGCTCGACACCCACGACGGCATCGGCGTGATAGACATCGGCCCGGATCAGATGGACCGCAGCAAGCAGGGCCTTGTTGACGACGAGGCAGTGGACCGTCTTGTGGAAACGATTCACGAACGCACGCATGGCCAGAGCGCCGAAGCGACCGGGGCTGCGGCATCGAACCTGGACCTGTATCAGGTCAATTCCACCTTCTACTCCGCCTTGGGTGCCGACGATGAAGAATATCTGGCGGCCAGAGCGGTGCAGTTCTTCCTGCCTGGTGTGCCGCAGGTCTATTACGTCGGCGCGCTCGCAGGTGAGAACGACATGGAACTGCTGAAGAAGACGAACAACGGACGTGACATCAACCGTCACTTCTACACCAGCGAGGAGATCGACGAGAACCTGCGGCGTCCGGTGGTACGTTCCCTGAACGCCCTGTGCCGGCTTCGCAATACGCTTGACGCCTTCGACGGCGAATTCTCCTACGAGGTCGACGGAGGGTCCATCGCGCTCGCATGGTCCGGTGAACGCAGCTCTGCGAAACTCACCTTCACGCCAGGCGACCATGCCCGGCTGAGCAAGCTCGAATGGTCCGATGAGTCGGGAATCCACAGCAGCGACGACCTGCTGTCGAATCCTCCGCAAGTAGATTGATGTGATGGCGCCACGTATGCAACGTGGCGCCAAATTCGTGGTGTTCTGAGGAGGTACGGTGTCTGCTGACAACCACAACGGTGATGGCGCTGACGAAGACGTCGAAAAGAACGTTGGCGACAGGAACGACAAGTCGCATCGACGACGAAAGGTATCGGGAGATTCGTCGCAAGCGAGTCCCGGCTCGACCACGACCCAAGCCGAGACCCAGGGTATACGCATGGTGGCCGAGACGGCACCGGCGGTGGCTGCCGCAGGCGCGGTATCGCCCTCGCATTCGGTGGATGCAGCGGTCCCGGACAGGGAATCGGCGTTCATGGATATGCGCGATCCGATGGTCAGCGCCGATGGGCACCGCCCGAACCGCAAGGAAATCATCAGGCTGACCCTCGGATTCACGCTGAGCGCCGTTGCCTGTGCCATTCCCTGGGTGGCGCTGAGCTCCCTGATTCTGCCGCAGTTGCTGGACCAGATTGACCCCGGCACCCGCGAAGCCATGATCGGGACCATCAACGCCGTCGGCTCGGTGGTGGCGCTGTTCGCCAATGTCGTCTTCGGCACTCTGTCTGACCTGACCCGTTCCCGTTTCGGCCGACGTTCGCCGTGGATTATTGCCGGCGGTCTGCTTACCGGTCTATGCATCTTCGGCATAGGCTTCACCACGTCGCAGACGATGATTCTGCTGCTGTGGTGCACGGCTCAGCTCGGGTACAACATGATGCTGGCGCCTTTCGTGGCCACGATGTCCGACCGAGTGCCGGACAAGGTGCGCGGTACCGTTTCAGGGTTCTACGGTGCGGGCATAGCCGTCGGGCAGACCTTGGGCTCCCTGGTGGGCTCTCAGCTCATCGGGCATATCCAGGGAGGCTTCTTCATGGGTGCGGCGGTGTTCGCGGTTATCGGCATGGTCACCGTCGTGGTGTGGCCGAGAGAGCGCTCAAGCGTGAACATGGTTCGCAAGCCCTTCAGCGTGAAGATGCTGCTCCTGAGTTTCCAGCCGCCGAAGAACGCACCGGATTTCTATTACGCGCTATTCGGCCGCACCTTGATGATGGCCGGATACAACATGGTGACCATGTATCAGCTCTACATCGTGAAGTATTACGTGTTGAAGGACTCCGGATTCAATGAGTCCGACCTGGCCGCCCATGCGGCGACCATCATCGCCACGATGTCGATTATCACCTTGGTGGTGTCCTTGGTGGCGGCCCTGGTCGCCGGGCCGATTTCGGACCGTCTGGGCATGAGGAAGGTGCCGATTTCGCTGTCGAGCTGTCTGTTCGCGGTCGGTGTGGCGATGCCGTGGATTCTGCCCAATGCTCTGGGCATGTACCTGTTCGCGGGTATCGCGGGATTCGGCTATGGCGTGTACAACGCCATCGACCAGGCTTTGAACGTCGCGGTTTTGCCGAATCCTGATGAAGCTGGCAAGGACCTGGGCATTCTGAATCTGGCCAACACCCTGTGCACTGTGCTTGGGTCGATGCTGGCATCGGGCGTGGTGCTGATGTCGGGACGCAACTACATGTGGATATTCCCCACGGCCATCGTGGTCGTGCTGATGGCGGCCGTGCTCATCATGCGCATCAAACACGTGAAGTAGAGCGGACGCGTCATCAAGGAGATAACTGCACTAAAAGGACAGCTTTCGGTGATGATTTCCCGCGAAAAGCTGTCCTTTTAGTGCAGTTATCGTATTCGACCCGTATTCCGGCAAGTGCAGAGTCCGTCTCTGTCCACATTGTGGACATGCGATAGCGATGCGTGATACCACGGACCTATGGTCTGTTGCAGTCCGGTTGAGAGACTTCCGGTGATGAATGAAAGCGAGGTGTCGACATGATGAAGAGCTATCTCCAGCATGTGGATTGCACGCTCGTGAACGTTCATCGTGAAGAGCTGCGAATTATTAGCCCGTCTTCGTTGGCGGACTGAAACAGCATTCACACTGTTCGACCCCACCACGAAGAGCGGGGTTCTGAGCAGACCGGACGATTCCCTTCATGCACATGCAGATGTGTCATAGTCTCGTTCATCATCATTCTCAGGTTGAAACCCCGTTTCCCAAGCGGGGTTTTGTTGTATCGCACGTCGGAACACGACAGGCGGTACCTGATGAGGAGATGACAAGGATGACAACAGTCGACGTTTCGGCTGATACGAGCCTTCCGCAGACCGACGGAGCCACCACGACCGGGGCGCCCGAGGCCTTTGTCCGTGGGGAACGTGGGGAAAAGGGGCCGGCACTGGGCGCGAAGATGTCCACGCTGGCCAGGGACTCGGTGAAAACCGTAATCGGTGCTTCGATGGTTGGCACCGCCATCGAATTCTATGACTTCTACGCGTACGGCACAGCCTCCGCGAATTACTTCCCGAAGATATTCTTCCCCGAGGCCAACCCAACCGTGGGGCTGTTGGCCTCGCTGCTGACCTTTGCCATAGCCTTCATCGCCAGACCATTGGGGTCGCTGCTGTTCGGGCATTTCGGCGACCGTATGGGACGCAAAACAACCTTGGTGGTGTCTCTGCTGCTGATGGGTTGTGCGACCGTGCTGATTGGCTGCTTGCCGACATACGGCACCTGGGGCTTGCTGTCCGTGGTGCTGCTGTGCGCGTGCCGCTTCGTGCAGGGCATCGGGTTGGGCGGCGAATGGTCCGGCGCGGCGTTGGTCGCCACCGAGAACGCGCCTGCCGACCGTAGGGCGCTCTACGGTTCCTTCCCAGAGCTGGGTGCACCGATCGGCTTCTTTCTGTCGAACGGCACCTTCTTCCTATTGGAGATGTTCTGCACGCCACAGCAGATGCTGAGCTGGGGGTGGCGCGTGCCCTTCCTGCTGTCCGCCGTGTTGGTCGTCATCGGTCTGACCATCCGTGTGCATATGGAGGAGACCCCTATATTCCGTATGGCTCTCGAACAGCAGAAAGTCGTGAAGGCTCCCCTTGCGGAAGTCTTCCGCACAAGCTGGAAACAGGTATTGCAGGCGACCTTCCTGGTTGCGGTGACGTACACGCTGTTCTACACCCTGGCCACATGGTCGCTCGCCTTCGGCACCAAAGCCAAGGGGCAGGGCGGTGGCGGCCTGGGCTTCACCACCCAGGAATATCTGCTGATGCTGATGGTCTCCATCGTGGTGTTCGCAGTGTTCATCGTGCTGTCCTGTGTGTATGCGGATCGTCTGGGCCGCCGCAGGGTATTGGTTGCCAGCTCGGTGGCACTGGTGGTGTTCAGTCTGGTGTTCCCGTATCTGCTGATGGGATACCGTAATTTCTTCCAGGTCATGGTCTTTCTGTGTGTGGGTTTCGCCCTGATGGGCGTGGCCTTCGGGCCTATCGGCGCCATGCTCCCCGAGCTTTTCCCGACGAACGTGCGGTATTCGGGGGCCGGAATCGGCTACAACCTCGCGGCGATCGTTGGTGCGGCATTCGTGCCGACGATAGCCACCTGGCTGTCCTCTCATTGGGGTGTGCGGTCCGTGGGGCTCTATCTCGCCTTCATGGCGTTGTGCTGCCTGGTTGCGGTACTGAGCTGCCACGAGACGAAGGATATCGATTTCAGCAGATAACGACACGGCTGCCACGAACGCCACGGCAGCAGCAGAGAGCGGGGTGTCGCCTATGTAATCGGCGAGAACAATGAACAATCCGACAAACACAACAACATCCACGGAACTTAGTGCACCTGATATATTCCACACAATATATATTCCACACAATGAAATAGTCCACACAATGAAATAGTCCACACAATGAACTTGGGCGGGTGTGCACGGTAGAGTCGGGTAGAATCAACAACGGCTACCATAAGACTTTATTTCGGTTGGAGTCGAACGGGACAAAATCTCGGGGTCACCACCGATAGGCAACGACTGTAAGTACACGACAACAAACGGCATGGCAGCAACCGTATTTCTGCCGAGAAAAATTAATAATAAGGAGTAGTGCATTCATAATGGCAGCACAAATCTGGTATGAACAGGATGGCGATCTTTCGGTTCTTCAGGGGAAGAAAGTGGCCATCATCGGCTACGGCTCACAGGGACACGCCCACGCGCTGAACCTGCGTGACTCGGGTGTCGACGTGGTCGTCGGACTGCGTCCGAACTCGAAGTCCGTCGAATTCGCCAAGGAGCAGGGACTTGAGGTCAAGTCCGTTCCCGAAGCGACCGCCGAGGCCGACGTGATCATGATCCTGGCACCTGATCAGTACCAGCGCACCATCTGGACCAACGACATCGAGCCGAACATCAAGGAAGGCGCAGCGGTCGCCTTCGCACACGGCTTCAACATCCACTACGGCTACATCAAGCCTTCCGCGGACCACCCCGTGTTCATGGTTGCCCCCAAGGGCCCGGGCCACATCGTTCGTCGCGAGTATGCGGCGGGCCGCGGCGTCCCCGTGGTGGTTGCGGTCGAGCAGGATCCCCGTGGTGACGGTTGGGACATCACCCTGGCCTACGCCAAGGCTCTGGGAGCTCTGCGTGCAGGAGCCATCAAGACGACCTTCAAGGAAGAGACCGAAAC
Source organism: Bifidobacterium crudilactis (assembly GCF_000738005.1). Lineage (NCBI taxonomy): Bacteria > Bacillati > Actinomycetota > Actinomycetes > Bifidobacteriales > Bifidobacteriaceae > Bifidobacterium > Bifidobacterium crudilactis. Next base: position 321,877 of record NZ_JHAL01000001.1, read on the forward strand.
CGATCTCTTCGGCGAGCAGGACGTGCTCATGGGTGGCATCAACCACCTCGTCGAGTGCGGCTTCGAAGTGCTGACCGAGGCTGGCTACCAGCCGGAGATCGCGTACTTCGAGGTCTGCCACGAGCTGAAGATGCTTGTGGACCTCATGAACGAAGGCGGCCTGAACAAGGCTCGTTGGAGCTGCTCCGACACCGCACAGTATGGTGATTACATCTCCAAGGTCGTGGACGATTCCACCAAGGACCGCATGCGCTACCAGCTCAAGCGTATTCAGGACGGCTCCTTCGCCAAGGAGTTCATCGACGATCAGAACGCCGGAGCTCCTAAGTTCAAGGAACTGCAGGAGAAGTACTCCCACGAGAAGATCGAGGAAGTCGGACCGAAGCTGCGCGCCATGTTCTCCTGGAACAAGGGCGAAGCTGCAGATGCCGATGAATCGCAGTCCTTCACCGGAAAGATCGCCCGCGCCCAGGTTCAGTAAGTCTGGCTCGGTTCACAGGTAGCGTTAAACCCACCTGACTCTCGTAGCGTGTAGGCCGCAACCCGAAAAGGTTGCGGCCTACACGTATTTCGAGGGCCGTCAGATGAACTCCTCGGCGCAGCTGTGCAATATGGCACGTGTGACGCCGGTATTCAAGTGATTGCCGTGCTCTTGCGCACAGTTCGGCGCTGACGGATGTCAATGGAGCGCGGAACGGTGCGCAACGGCACATCAAGCCATGATGTCGGAGGGTGTGTCGTTCGATGCCGGGCGGCTGCGTTGAGGTCGCCGCACGGTGCGAAGAATCCCGATTCCGGCGACCAGCAACAAGGTGCCGATTCCGAGAGGCCAGACGACGGCACTGCCGGTGTTGCCGAGTTTGCGCGTGGATGCCGACTGTGCCTGCCGTTGCCCAGGGTGTTGCAGGGTTTGCTTGCTGTCGCTGCCGGCCGGTGTGCCGGTGATGCCGGTGGATGCCGATGGTCCGGGCTGTGAGTCGGGCGTCTGCGGAGTCGGGTCTGCAGTGGGTTCAGGCGTGGGTGACGGCTGGTCGTCCTGGCTGCCGATGGTGTTCAGCGAGTATGACAGCGCATTGCGGCCATCGGTGCTCACGCGGATGGTGGATTGCGTATCCGTCGACAGGCGGAGCATGGTGTAGGTCTTGCCGCTGCCCGGAATCGTGAATTCGACGCTGCTCTGGTCCTGCAGGATGTGCATGGTGAGCGAGCGTGGCGATGTGCTGCCTGCGCTGGCTGCGATGACCTTGGTGTATTCGTATACGCCGTCCTTGTCGCTGAGTCTGGTGGTCGAGCGGGTGGCGGTATAGGTGGCGGTGTCGGCATCATAGATGATGGTAACCGAGGAATCGGCCTGTTCCAGGGTTATGGTGATGCGGCCTTCCACGGCTTTGTCGCCGTCGGTGTTGGTGAAGGTCAGTTTGGCGTTCTGCGCGGACGGGCGCGAGATCTTCAGCAGCTCCTTGTTGCCGTCGGCGCTGCTTGCGGTGCCCGTCAACGCTTTGCCGAACAGCGCAGTCGGCTCCACGAAGGCGCTGTCGAGTGTGTAATTCCCGGCGGAGCCGCTTAGGGTCAGGTGCCGGGCCAGACTTATCGAGCCGAGTTTGTAGGTGATGCCATTGTCGTCGCTGATGTCTTTGGCGGAATATCCCCAGTTGCCCATCCACGCGAGTGAGGTGATTCGTGCATCGCCGTCCTGCATGAAGTTGGCGCCGTAGTAGTCCGAACCGTCATCCACGCGTTTGGGCTGCTGTTCGGTCACGAACACCCTGTTGTCGTCCAGATGCCCGACCATATAGTACGTTCCCGTGGTGCTCCCGTATTGATATCCGTTGGCGCCGAAGAAGAGGATGGTCTTCTCCTCTCCCGTGGCGGGGTCCCGGAGCGTCTTGATATTGGGGCATTCGACGGTTCCCAGATCCTTGCCGTTCAAGGCTCCCGCATTCAGTATCGTTGCCCCGACGTACGAGAAGGTGATGCCGTCCTTGCTGGCGTAGGTGCCGATTTTGTCCCCCTCGGCGAGGTACATCATCATGGTCTTCGAAGCAGAGTCATAGGACATGTAGGGGTCGCGGAAGTCGGTGTGGTCGTTGGGAGCGCTCATGATGGCTGAGTCCCGGTATGGTTTGAAGCTCGCCCCTTCGTCCGTCGAGTATGCGATGAACTGTTTCTGGACGCCTTCGATGTAGCTGGTGAAATAGGCGACAAGGGCGTCTTTGGGCAGGTCGGTGAAGGGGCCCTGGCTGTTGTCGATGATGGTTCCTGTAGCCATCGAGAACCATACGCCGTTGAACTTCGGTATGGATACCCCGACATCGGTGTAATGCACGAAATCCTTGGTTTTGACGTGGTACCACACGGTTCCGTCTCCATCGTGCTTGTACATGGGATTCTGGATGTACATGAAGTGGTAGTATCCGTCCCGCCCTTTCCAGATGCTCTGGATGTCATTGAGAAAACCCTGAGGGGTGTTGTAGTGGTATAGCTGGTCGAACTGGCTGCTGGTGAGCCCGGCCGGCGTGGTGCTTTGCGTGATTGCCGTGGTAACTCCTTCATGGTGTTCGCTTGCGTCGGCCTTTGTGCCTGACGTGATGCCGATGCCGAGCGCAGTGACCAGACAGACGATGCTCGCGGTCAGGCGCATGGTGGCGCGGGCTGCCTCCGAGCGGGAGGGCGGATGGTTGCGGTTTGTGCCGTGATTCGACAGAAATGTGTTCATGAATTCCCCCAAAATCGTGCAACAGCGTTGTTGCAGGTGTGCCTTCGACACCAGTGGAAACTGTATTGCGTCAAACGTTTGACGGCAAATTCATGGGAAGTCAGAACGACGTCTTGGAGGTTATCTCAGTCGCCTGTCGTGGATGCAGGATGGCGGTGTTGGCGCGCCGCGAAGGCGCCAAGCAGCAGCAACAGCCAAATCGGCCCTACGGCCACAGCGATTCGGTAGCTTGGGGAGAAGCACATGAGCACCACCACCAGGGCGAGGAACAGCAAGACGAAGATATTGCTTGCAGGATGCACCGGCATCGGGAAGGCCAGCTTGCCCAGTGCCTGCTTGCCATGCAGCCTGGAAAGCCTGTTCGGTCCGAGTCCTGCCGAGACGTGTTTGCGGAATTTCATCTCCGTGATCATGATGATGGTCCAGTTGATGATGCCTGCAATGGTGGCTATCGACATCAGATAGTTGAAGGCGAATTCGGGCCAGAGGAACACCACCACGACGGCTATCGCGGTAATCGCCGCCGAGGTGAGCACTCCGGCCGCAGGAACGCCGTTCCTGCTGAGACGACCCAGGTATGCAGGGGCATTGCCTTGGCGTGACAAGGAGTACAACATGCGGGAGTTGGCATACAGTCCGGAGTTGTACACGCTCATCACCGCCGTCAGGCATACGAAATTCAACAGACCCGCAGCTGCGTGGATGCCGACGGAATCGAATATCTGGACGAAGGGGCTGACGACGGTTCCCCGCGCGTTTGGTACGCCGATCGTGTTCCACGGCACCACGGCCATGATGATTCCCAGAGCGCCTACATAAAAGACCAGGATGCGCCAGATGACATCGTTGGTGGCCTTGGGAATCGTCCTCCGCGGGTTCTCGGTCTCGCCTGCGGTGATGCCGATCAATTCCGTGCCGCCGAAGCTGAACATCACCACGGTGAGCGCCATCAGCAGACCGGACCAATGCCCGTCGGCACCGCGCGACATCAGACCATGCGGCAGTGCCCCGCCGGCCAGCCCGAACCAATTGTGGAAGGATGCGGTGATGCCGCTGCTGGTGGGCAGATTCAGCACGAGTATCGCTATCCCGCCGAGAATCATCGCGATGACCGCGACGATTTTGATGATGGCGAACCAGAATTCGAATTCCCCGAAGCGGCTCACGCCGAGCAGGTTCGCGCAGGTGATGACGACCAGAAATACGGCTGCGGACAGCCAGGCGGGAATCGACGGAAACCAGTAGTTGACGAATGAACCGACCACCGCCAGCTCGACCATGGAAACCAGGATGTAGTTGAACCAATAGTTCCAGCCGGAAATGAAGCCCGCACGTTTCGACCAGTAGCGGCTGGCGAAATAGCTGAACGCACCCGCTTTCGGGTCCTCCACACTCATTTCGCCCAAGGCCCGGACGATGAGGAAAATCACGCCGCCGCCGATGAGGTATGCCAGCAGAATCGCGGGACCGGCAAGGGATATGGACTCGCTCGAGCCATAGAACAGACCTGTGCCGATTGCTCCGCCCATGGCTATGAGCTGGATGTGCCGGTTCTTCAGCGTACGATGCAGAGCGGTTGCAGGATGGTTGCCCGTCACATTCCCCGTGCTCTTCTCTTCGGGTGTGCTGGAATCCACGTTACCTCCCCTGGCGTATGCGCAGACTCCCCTTGCCTGCGTGCGATACGATGATGTCAGGAATGGGGCGTGCCCGTTCGTGGCCCCAAACCAACTGCTTTTGAAGCATAGTCTCTTGTTGCGCCAAGAGGCCTTGGTACATCGTCGTCGTGGACGCTGCCGCAGCGTATCTCATGCAGCGTTGCATATTACGGCGCATTTGCGGCGTTGCGCATGCGTGCTGCATCAGTCGAGGAGGATACGTTGGCCTACATCGAATTCAGTCATGTCGTCAAGGAATACCGATCGGGCGGGGGAAGCATCCGCGCCCTCGACGATGTGAGCTTCTCCATAGCGCAAGGCAGTCTTACCATCATCCTCGGTGCCTCCGGCGCAGGTAAAACCACGGCCCTGAACATTCTGGGGGGCATGGATACCCTGACTTCCGGCACGGTGACGGTCGACGGGCATGACATCTCATCGCTCGGTCGCAAGGAGCAGACCTTGTATCGACGTAGCGACATCGGTTTCGTCTTTCAGTTCTATAACCTCGTCTCCAGCTTGACCGCGCTGGAAAACGTGGAATTGGCCTCCCAGATACGACGCGAGCACTTCGACCCCCGGGAGACGCTGGAACAGGTCGGTTTGGGACACAGACTCGATAACTTCCCCAGCCAGCTCTCGGGTGGCGAACAGCAGCGGGTGGCAATCGCCCGTGCCATAGCCAAACGCCCCAAACTCCTGCTGTGCGACGAGCCCACGGGGGCTCTGGACTATGCGACCGGCAAGCAGATTCTGCAGTTGCTCCAGGATATCAGCCGGGAACAGGGTATGACCGTGGTCATCATCACCCATAACACCGCAATCTCCCCGATGGCCGACACTGTGATTCATTTCCGCAGTGGGCAGGTGCAGCGCAGTTCGGTGAATGCGCACCCCGTACCCATCGCCGACATCGAGTGGTAGGTGCGACATGACGGACAGCAATGCGCGAAAGGGCCGCCATGGATTGCGTCGTTACGGCGCCGCGGTCAAGGATATGTGGCGCACCTCGTTGACGAATTGGAAGAGATTTCTTTCCATCGTGCTGATAACCATGCTTGGCGTCGCCGTGCTCACGGGCATCTATGCCGGATGCAGGGACACCTTGCTGTCGGCCGACCGTTTCTATGATGCTCAGCAGCTTTATGATATTCAGGTCGTCTCGTCGGCGGGGCTGACGAACGATGACGTGAAGGCCCTGGCCGCCGTGAAGGGTGTGCAATCGGTGCAGGGCGAGCATGCGGGTGCCGCCAGCGTGAAGATCGGCGGCACGCAGCACCTCGCCACCATCAATGAACTCGGCGGCAGCAGGCTCAACCAGGTCGCCGTGCAGCAAGGCGCATTGCCCGCCAAAGCCGAAGACGTGGCGGTGACCAAGCGCTTCATGGTCGATAGCGGCGCGCGACTGGGGGACCGTGTCGGTCTGACGAGCACCGATGCCGCAACGGGGCGGGCCATCACAGCCGAATACACCATCACCGCGGTCGTGCTCAATCCCACGGATATCGCAAATCCCGAAGGCTACAGCACCGGCACCTTCCGTTCGCAGCAGACTGCCAGCTATGAATTCTTCGTGCCTTCGGGCAGTACCGATGCGGCGGTGTATTCAGCCGTCTCCATATCCGTCGCCGGCGCGCGGCAGCTGGATACCTTTTCCGATGAATACGATTCCCGAGTGCAAACCGTCATCGACCGTATCAACGATACGGTGACGCAGCGCAGGGAGGAGGCCAGAAGCCGGGAGCTGGAACGGGAATCGACGCTGCTGCGTCAGACGGCATCGCAGTCGGACGGGACATCGTCCGCGGACGACGGCGCGAGCACTGCTGAGAGCACTGCTGAGAGCACTGCTGAGAGCACTGTTGCCAGCACTGATGCGAGCGCCGCAGAGGTGCAGTGGCATATCACCGATCGCGCATCCATCGCCACCTTCTCGAATCTCAAGGGGGATCTGAGTTCCATCGAATCGATTGGGCGTGCCTTCCCCGTGGTGTTCCTGGTCGTCGCCATTCTGATGAGTCTGACGGCTATGACGCGCATGGTGGAAGAGGATCGCGGGCTCATCGGCACGTACCTGGGTCTGGGGTATGGCAGAGTCCCCATCGCTTCACGATATGTGGTGTTCGCGCTCGCGGCGTGCATGGTCGGCGGAGCGCTGGGCAATGTTCTCGGATTCATTGGTATCCCGGCGTTTCTGATGAAGGTGCTGGAAGGTCTCTACGTCATCCCGAACACTGCATTCTCCTTTGACGCGCTCTATGGCCTTGGAGGATTCGTGCTGTTTGCGGTGGGTGTCGTCGGTGCGACCCTGTTGGCGTGCAGGGAGGAGATGTCGCAGATGCCCGCCCATCTGATGCGTCCCAAATCGCCGAAGGTCGGCTCTCGCGTGCTGTTGGAACGTTGGGGGTGGCTGTGGAAGCGTATGAGCTTCCTGAACAAGGTGACCGTTCGCAACATCTTCCGCTTCAAAAGCCGACTGTTGATGACAATCGGCGGTGTCGCCGGATGCACGGCGCTGATTGTTTGCGGCTTCGCCATCAACGATACGGTGCAGACTCTGGGGGCAAAGCAGTATGGCGGTGTTGACCGCTATGATCTGCTGAGCATCGCGGTCTCGGACGATGCCGCATCGACGATGCGGCAGAAGCTTGCCGACGATGGTCGGGTGAATCGTTCGGTCGACTTGCGGGTTGAAGGGGCGGACCTGCTCAATGCGGTCGGAGAGAGCGAAGCCGTTCGGTTGATAGTGGTTCCCGACGGGGAGGATATCGGGGATATGGTGGATTTCCGGCCCTCGGCTGAAGGCTTGAGTCGCACCTTCGGTTTCTCCGCCGAAGCGGGCTCCCGTCCTCGATTGACATTGGGCAAGAGCGGCCTGCTCGTTGCCCAGAGTGCGGCCAATGCCATAGGGGTCAGGGCTGGGAGCGCCGTCTCTCTGCGCAGCGACGCCCACGGCCAGCACAGCGTGAAGGTCCAGCAGGTCTATCGCAATCTGATCGGCAGCGATGTGTTCATGTCGGAGAGTCTGTACAAATCTGTTTTCGGCGTGGCGGCGCAGGACTTCGCCACGAATGCGGTGATGGCGACGTTGAAGGGAGACGGAGACGCTCAGGTCAGATATGCCAAGGACCTTGAGAAGTCCACTGCCGTGGCCTCGGCGAGCAGCACCGTTGCGATGGAGCGAGGCTTCTCCTTTGACCTGATGAGCGCGGTGGTCGCTCTGATTGTCGCCCTGGCCGGCTCTCTGGCCTTGGTGGTGCTCTTCACGCTGTCCAGTACTAACGTGTCGGAGCGCATACGGGAAATGGCGACGTTGAAGGTGCTCGGCTTCACCGATCGGGAGGTCCACATCTATGTGAACAAGGAGATGCTGTTGCTCGCCTTCTTCGGTACGCTTCTGGGCCTGCCGCTGGGTCGTGTCGTGGGAGGCATGCTTACGGGGGTGCTGAACATGTCGGGAATGTTCTTCGAGGTTGAGGTGCATTGGAGCAGTTATCTGATTTCGGCCGGTGCGACGATGGTGTTCGCGTTGATCGTGCAACTGTTCACCAACGTGGTGCTCAATCGCATCGACCCGGTGAGCTCGTTGAAAAGCGTGGAATGACGACGCTTGGATGACGGTTGTCGAGGCGTTTCCAGCCGTCACCGAATAAACCGTCACCGTATAAACAGTGAACCCGGGAAATGCCGCGATACCAGGGCTGTCCGGTCGTTGCGGATCACAGCGCATTCGAAGGGGAAGCTGCGGCTCAGGGTTTCAGGGTCGCAGACGAACAATGCGGTCGAAAGCCCGTCCGCCACGGCGGACGGAAAATTGCCGAAGTCATGAACATCCAGCGGTGTGGTGCCTGACGGGTTCGGTGAGGTCACCCAGGTGGCCATGACATCTTCTACAGGCATGCCATCTATGGCGTTGAGCAGATGATGCAGCGTGACCAGGCCGGTCTCATGGCCAAGGTGCTGCTCGTCGGGCTGCTCCCCGGTGCCTTGGCCTTCGAGTTCCGCGGTCCAACGTCGTCTGCTCGGGGCCGAAGCGCAGAGAGAGCCGTTGAGTATCTCGGCGACACCCACTGCATCCTCGTCGTCGCTCGGGTCCTCGAGCGCGATGCTGACCGGTGTGGCGGCACGGATATTCAAATCTCCTCCGGCATCGATAAGCAGATGCTTGCTGTGCTCCGCGCAGCGTTCACTGAGCAGATCCACCAGAAATCCCTTGCCGACCGCTCCGAAATCACATTGAACGGCCTGCCGGGTTATCAGGGTGGTGCCGTGGCGGGTGACGGTTTCGTCCCAACGCGATCTGCCGTGGACCCATCCAAGGGATTCCCGAACATCGGGGCGAGGATGGAAACTCAGGTCCGGACCATACCCGAGTTTCACCAGGTCGGCACCAACAAGAGGGTCGATGCTGCCTTGGGTCGCCGCGAACAGCAGGTCGACTATCTCGAATAGTGGATTGAGATAATCGGGAAAATCGAAGCTGCCGCCATGCTCCGCCTTGGACATCTGCTGCACCAGAGAGTCGTCGCGGAAACGGGAAAGCACCTGCTCGTATGCTTCGATCATGGTGCCCATATCCGACAGCACCTGTGTATCGAGTGCGGATTCGGTATGCATGACGATTCCGGTGCCTAGTGCTTCAGGGAAAGACGCGACATGTCGCAGACTGCCGACTGCGGGATTGTCGGCCGCTGCTGATGCTCCGGAATGGTGCTGCATATACGCAACTCTACTCATGTATCGGTGAGATGAACCGGTTTCGCGTCGCTCCGTGAATTGTGGTCACGATGGCAATATTAGGGCTTATACACCACAAAATTGTGAAAAACAAGACTGCACATTCTGGTTTTTTTCAGCTATTTTTCTAACTGGTGATTTCCCTCACACTGCTTCTTCACATAAGAAAACGGAAAGAGTCACAGCATGCAGTCACGTATGTATTCATTTGCGAAGCGCTCGATGGCGCTGTTCGCGGTGATGGTCGCCGCATGTGCGATGCTGCTGGCCCTGCTGCCGCAAGATACGGCACAGGCCGCCGACTCCGGGCAGTATGCGACGTGGAATGATGTCGCCACGGCAGCGAACGCTCAGCTGGACGCGGCGGAACAACGATATGAGAACGGCGATACCGCGGGAGCGTCCTCCGCGTTCAGTGCCAGTTACAACAGTGTGTATGTTGCCAGCAACTTCGCCAAAGTCGTGAACGACACCCTCGGCTCAGACCGTCAGCAGCAACTGCAGCAGCAATTCCAGTCGATCGAGCAGGCATCATACACTGCAGGCAATGCCGCGAGCATCAGGCAAGAGGTCGCAGCCTTGCAGGCGGCCCTCACCTCGGACGCCCGGCAGCTGGATGCGAACACCACGCTTGCCGATCCGACGAGATATGCGAAGGATTTGGAGCAGCAGATCGAGGAACAGCGGCAACAGCTGGAAGCCGCCAAAAAGAACAAGAACACCGGCAGGGGCGAACGCAGCTGGACGCAGGTGGCGACCGAAATGCACACCATCCTCGATAAGGCGTATCAGGCCGCATCCTCAGGCGATGGGCGCAAAGGTTCCGATCTGGTGAACGAAGCCTACTACCAGTATTACGAGAAGCTGGGTTTTGAAAAAACGGTGATGAACGCCATCAGTGGCAGACGCGTGTCGCAGGTTGAATACCAGTTCAAGGAAACCCGTATGGCAATGGTTCAGGGGGAGCCCAAAGCCAGAATCAACACCCTGGTGACCGATCTCAAGACCATGCTCAGTGAAGATGCCAAGACTCTCGATGGTGGTGCTGCCGGAAAGGTCAACGGTATGACGGCATTCTTCACCAGTGCGTTCGGTCAGGCCTTCGTGGTGCTGCTCCGTGAAGGTCTTGAAGCCTTGCTGGTGGTCGCCGCGATCATCGCGTATCTCGTCAAGGCCGGTCACAAGGACAAGCTTCGCTACATCTATTGGGGAGTGACCGCGGGACTGGTGGGCAGCGCTCTGATGGCGTTGCTGTTCACCTTCGTGTTCAGTTCGGCCGGGGCGCATCAGGAACTGCTCGAAGGGGTCACTGCGCTTATCGCGATGGTGATGCTGCTGTATACGAGCAATTGGATGTTGTCGAAATCCTCCGTCGAATCCTGGAATACCTACATCAAGGAGAAAACGGTGGCGGCGGTGTCGCAGGGGAGTGTGCTGTCCTTGGCACTGCTGTCTTTCCTTGCCGTATTCCGCGAGGGTGCCGAGACGGTGATGTTCTATCAGGCGATTTTCACGATGGCGCCGAGTGGAGGGAAGGAGATATGGCTGGGGTTCGCCGCCGCGACGGTGGTGCTGGCCATACTGTTCCTGCTGATTCGCTTCACCTCTGTGAAGATACCAATCCGCCCGTTCTTCATGATTACCAGTGCGCTGATGGCGGTGATGGTGGTGATCTTCGCAGGAGGCGGAGTGCACGCCCTCATCGAGGGCGATATCATCCCCGCCACCTATCTGCCATCCGTGCCGACCAATGACTGGATTGGTTTGTACCCCTACGCGCAGACGGTCATCGCCCAGATTGTGGCCCTGATAGCGGTGGCGGCACTGTTCACCGTGTCGCTGATTCGTCAGAGGCGTACGCGGGCGGTGGTTTCGGCGGTACGCGAATAAGACTTGTTGTCCCCCTTAAGGATTCGCATCCTTACCCCAAGGAAACAGAAGGAAAGAGAATATGACAAAGAAGCATTTCATGGCGGTCGCCGCACTGGTGTTGTCCGGTGCGCTGGCCCTGTCGGGCTGCGGCAGCTCCAGCAGCTCCGCGGACAAGGCGAACTCCTCCGAGTCGTCCAGTGCATCGTCGAGCGATGCCGGAGCGGGTTTCGAAGAGGTGCCCATCGGTGATGACCAGCAGAAGGGTCCGTTGAACATCGGTACCGTATTCTTCCAGCCGGTCGATATGGAGCCTGCGGGCATGGGCCTTGCCGCGGCGGATGCGAATATGCATCTGGAGGCGGATATCCATGCCCTGGCGAACAACGAGTTGGGCTATGCCAAGGGTGAGTTCGTTCCCGACCTGACCGTGAACTACACGATCACCGACGAGAACGATGCCAGCAATACCCAGTCAGGAACCTTCATGCAGATGAATGCTTCCGACGGACCTCATTACGGGGCGAACATCAAGCTGGAAAAGGCCGGAACCTACAAACTGACCTACAAGATCGACTCGCCGGCCAAGAAGGGGTGGATGCTCCACACCGATCCTGAAACCGGCGTTACAGGCAAGTTCTGGACAGACGCGATCACAGTCTCCTGGGACTGGGACTACACCCCGCATGAATGGTAGGAGCGTAAGCGAAAAGCGCAGTGCGCTTTTCGTAGCTCCGTGAGCGCGACTTTCGAGCGCGAAGTACATGTTGGGCCGGCCCTCTGGGCCGTCCGTTGTTGCAGGACGGAGCGTAAACACGGTGTTTCGGGTGCGCAGTGCGCTTTTCGTAGCTTCGTGAGCGCGAGCACCTACGGTGTTGTCGAACCCTTGGCGGGTTCTCCCCTCACCTTGGAGGAACGCACTGCGTTTCTCCTTTGACGGTTCGGCGAGCGCGAAGTACATGTTGGGCCGGCCCTTCGGGCCGTCCGTTGTTGCAGGACGGAGCGTAAACACGGTGTTCTGAGTGCGCAGTGCACTTTTCGTAGCTTCGTGAGCGCGAGCACCTACGGTGTTGTCGAACCCTTGGCGGGTTCTCCCCTCACCTAGGAGAAACGCACTGTGTTTCTCCTAGGTGAGGGGAGCGCGAAATACATGCTGGCGTATAAGAGCCGAGCGAGATAACTGCACCAACAGGACAGCAATTTGGTAATAATTTCTAGAAAAGCTGTCCTGTTGATGCAGTTGTCTCCTGAAATGGCTCCTGTTTGACCCTTCCCTATTCGTATGTGGCCGCATACCATGGGGAAGGGTCTGTTTGTGACCCGGTTACGGGCCTTTGGGTTGTATGACCGTCACCAAGAAGGGGGAGCGGATCGGATGCTTGAACAGTTTGTGACCGTGATGCCCGGCACGCTTGGGGCGGCCTTGGTGGTGATGAGCGCCAGCGTGATGCTCGGCGCCGGTGAGGGCAGGAACAAACCGCACAGTTCCGCGTGGAGGTTGTACGGTCTGGTGATCGGCTGCTTGGGGGCCATCGTTTTCGCTGGCCTGAGGGCCACCGCGGTCATCAATCAACGAACCGTCGTCAACTATCCGACATTGGTGTGCTGTGTGCTTGCCGATGTCGCTCTGGCGGTGGTGTTGTTCAGATCACGGAGGACGGTGTCCGAACGCGCCGCACATCCGCGGCGTCTGGATGTCGCCAATGCGGTGGCGGCGGTCGCCATCGCGCTGATTGTGTTCCGCGCCCTACCCGATGTGATTCTTGAACTGACTATTTTCGTTGCGCCCGGGGACCCGGTGTTCACTTCTGCGATGCTGCTTCGCGCATTGGGCTTCATTCTGGGGTTGGCTGCTTCCGTCATCGTGGCCTCGATTCTTCGTACGCTCCGGGTCACCGCGGACAGGCGCTTCTTTGACGCGGCCGCGATGCTGTTGCTGGCCTTGGTGTTCGTCCAGCATCTCACTGCGCTGTTGACGGTGATGCAGACCACGGGCGACGTGTTCCTGCGAGGCGTATCCTTCCGGCTGCTGGCGTGGCTCATCAACAATGGAACCCCGCTGATCATCGCCCAGGTCGCGGTGTTCGCCATTCCTGCGATCGCATCGATCGTCGCAGGGTTCCGCATGGCCGCGGACGGCGAGAATACGGCCGTCGTCCGTCAGCACACCGCGTTGCGCCGGCACGCGAAGGCGGCGGGGGTGTGGACCTTGCTCGCGGTGATCGGCGTGACGGTCGCATTGACCTATGGTGTCGCCCAGACCAATCAGGTTCCGGTGCTTTCTCCTCCTGAATCCTATGCGCTTTCGTCGGACAGGACTACCGCCACCATCAAATTCTCCCAGCTTGCGGATGGGCATCTGCACCGCTTCGAGTACAAAGCCAAAGACGGTACCGTGATGCGCTTCATCATCATCAAAAAGAACGGTGGCGCCTACGGAGTCGGGCTGGATGCCTGCGACAATTGCGGCGACGCCGGATATTACGAGAAGGATGGCAAAATCATCTGCAAGCGATGCGATGTGGCGATTAATCTCGCCACGATCGGATTCGCGGGCGGGTGCAACCCCATCCCCTTCCCATATCAGGCCGGGCACGGCAGCATCACGATACAAACAGCGGATCTCGATGCTCTTTCCGCGCATTTCAAGAGTTGATGGGAGGCAGATGACATGTTTCTCAATCGCATGGTGTTGCGCTCGTTGAGCCGACAGTTGGGCAGGCGCGTACTCATTGCGCTGAGCGTCGGACTGTCGGCGTGCGTGAGCGTGGCGATGCTCGGTGTGGTATTCGATGTCGGTGACAAACTCAACGCCGAACTATCGACCTATGGTTCCAACATCGTGGTCCAGCCGAAATCGGATGCCGTGGTCTCCGATCTGTATGCATCCGGTGATTCCGGAACTTCCGGCGGCGCGACGAAAGCCGACCCCACGTCATTCATCAAGGAATCGGATACCACCAAAATCAAGACGATTTTCTGGGCATACAACATCACCGATTTCGCTCCCCAATTGAACGCCCACGCGAAGGTCGGTGTGGGTTGCGGCGCTGCGTCCGGCACGGTGGACGAGTCATGCACCTCACACTCGGTTCCTCTGGTCGGTACCTGGTTCAACAAGCGCATCACGGCTTCCACAGGGGAATCCTCGACGGTCGGCGTGCAGGGCATGCGTTCATGGTGGAAGATTCAAGGACGTTGGGCGAAGGATGACGGCGATGAGGCGATGCTCGGTGCCACGTTGGCCAAGGAGCTCGATGCCACCGTCGGTGACACGCTCAGCGTCAGCAAAGGCGAGGGCGCCCGTCAGCTGAAAATCGTCGGGATATTCGATTCCGGTGATGACGACAACGGCGCGGTGTATCTGCCGTCGTCGATAGCGCAGGAACTGGCGGGTCTGCCTGACCAGGTGGACCGTGTGGAGGTCAAGGCTCTGACCACTCCGGAGAATGACCTGGCGCGCAAGGCGGCGCGGAATCCCGGAGCGCTGTCCCAGGAGGACTGGGAGACATGGTATTGCACGGCATACCCTTCGTCGATCGCCTATCAGATCGAGGAGGTCATACCCGGTTCCGTGGCGAAGCAGGTGCGGCAGGTCGCCGCCTTGCAGGGTGACGTGATGAAGAAGACGCAGGCGGTCATGATTCTCATGACCGCATTGAGCCTGCTTGCCGCCGCCATCGCCGTGGCGAATCTTATGGCGGCCGCCATCTCGGAGCGCTCGTCCGAATTCGCCTTGCTGAAGGCGATAGGTGCGAGCGATGGCTCGGTGAGCAGGCTCGTCCTCCTGGAGACGGCTTCCGTAAGCCTTGTCGGTGCGGTGGTCGGGGCCGGTCTCGGTTCCGTGATGGCCCAGGTGGTAGGCCATGTGGTGTTCGGATCGGGAATCACCATGCGACCGATGGTGTTCGTGCTGGTGTTCGTGCTACTGGCTGTGACTATCCTGGCGGCATCGTTGTCCGGTATTCGCTCGATTCTCAGGTTGCGGCCTGCGGAGGTGTTGCATGGCAGGTAAATCAACGCGAAAGAGACGTTTCGGCATGGGGAGCATGACCAACGGACGGATGTTCGCGGTCATGATTCTCGGCGCGGTGTTCCGTCGGCGGTCGCGTGCGCTGATGGCGGTTATCGCGTCCACAGTTGGCGCGGCGACCCTGTTCTGCCTGGCTGCGGTGTGTATCGCCGTCCCGCAGCAGATGAGCGAGGATATGCGTTCCTACGGGGCGAATCTGGTGGTCACCGCCGTGGAGAAGGACTCCTCCGCCAAAGCGGGCATCGCCGAGGATATGGTCACTCATACCACGGAAATGATAGAAGCAAAGGCTCCGGCCAAACTCGCGACATACCGCTACGACACCGTGCGCATCAACGCCGCCTCCTACATGATGGCCGGCATCGATCCGACGGCGGTGAAAACGCTCAACCACCACTGGAGCGTCGAAGGTGCGTGGCCCTCCGAAGGCCAGGTTCTCGTGGGCACGGATGTCGCCTCGGCCCTCGGACTCAAGGTCGGCAGTGATATCACCATCGCCTACCGTTCCGCCGACAATACCGGAGCCACGGCTGCTGCAGGAAGCGGCGGCGGCACCCCGAGTGGAGGGGCCGGGTCGACGCCGTCGGCGACCGGCACCGACGGTCGGGTCTCGACGGACATCATGGAGGAGGGCGGGGTGAGCTTCCGTGTTGCCGGCATCGTGGATACCGGCGGTTCGGAGGACCAGATCGTTTACGCGACGACGAAGGATCTCGACGCACTCGCCGGGTCGACTCGTGGAGCGGATGTACTCGAATATTCTGTGGATGCCTCGTCGAAGGACCTGGACTCCATCGTCCGGAGCATCAACGCGATGAGCAGTATGGGAGTCAAAGCGCAGACCGTCACGAAAATCACCACATCGAACACGAAAATCATCACCATGCTGCAAACACTGTTCTGGCTGGTTTCGGTGGTGGTGCTGGTGCTGACCTTCGTGGGTGTGGGGACGACGATGACCTCAATCGTGTCCCAGCGCCGCAATGAAATCGGTTTGCGCAAGGCTCTTGGCGCGCCGTCTTCACGTGTAGGGACCGAGTTCTATGCCGAATCGGCGCTGTACGGCCTGCTTGGCGGCGTGCTTGGCACCGGGCTGGGGTATTGCCTGGCCTGGATGCTGTGCTCAGTGGTGTTCGACCATGACCTGCGGATGAATTGGCCTTTGGCGCTCGCTGCCGTGATCTGCAGCATGCTTATCGCAGTGGTGGCGACCATCCGGCCTGTTCGCAAGGCTTCTGGCATAAATCCGGCAGTCGTGTTGAGGGAGGAATAACCCGAAAATGGAGATGAAGGCCTGTTGTGTAGTGATTGTTCCGGAACCGGCGCAGAAAACAAAGAACGAATGGCTGGATATCAACATGTCAGCATCAGAGTTTCGGATTGCACGATGAAAATCCCTACACAAACGAAAACGAAGTGAGAAAGGGGCGAACATGTTGCTCGAATTGGACCATGTGTCGAAGATCTATGGTGATCTTCATGCGGTCGATGACCTGAGCCTGTCGGTCGGGGAAGGCGAATGGCTCGCCATCGTCGGCTCGTCCGGCTCCGGCAAGACCACATTGATGAACATCGTCGGCTGCATGGATACGCCAAGCGAGGGCAGCGTCTCGCTGGAGGGCCGTCAGCTCAATGACCTGAATGCCGGTCAGCTTGCCGACGTTCGCAAGAACGTCATCGGCCTGGTGTTCCAGAAGTTTTATCTGGTGCCCCACCTCACAGCTGTGGAGAACGTGATGGTGGCCCAGTATTACCACTCGGTGGTCGACGAGGAGCAGGCCATGGAGAGTCTGAGGAACGTGGGCCTCGAGGATCGCGCGCATCATCTGCCCGGGCAGCTGTCCGGTGGGGAGCAGCAGCGCGTCTGCATCGCCCGGGCGCTCATCAATTGTCCGAAGCTGATTCTCGCTGATGAGCCGACAGGCAATCTCGACGGCGCGAATGAAAAAATCGTGCTGGACCTTTTCAAGCAGCTCCATGAACAAGGCACCACCATCATCGTGGTGACCCATGATGCCTTGGTCGCGTCCTGCGCGCAACGCGAGATCATGCTCAATCACGGTGTGCTCGTTGGCGAACAATGGAACGATGAGGATGCCCGGAGACGATATGTCGAGGCGGGCGGCAAGCCTGGCGTTGCCGAGGCCGCGTCGATGAGCGACCGGGTTTCGGATCAGGAAGCGGCGCCTTCAAGCGACATCCCGGTAGGATTCGCGGACCCGACCAAAGCCGCGAAAACAGATGGCGCAAGTCTCCCAGACGACACGGGCGTCTGAGAGCAGTTTCGGGGCAGTGCACAGAAATCACTGCGGAGAGAGGACCATGATGAACAAGCACGGCAAATCAGTCAGAGCTGCCTCGCTCGCGGCCGTAGGACTGGTGGCGGCCGGCACGCTGCTTGCAGGCTGCGGCGAGCCTTCCGCGGTGCCTATGAACGATGAGTATGCCGGTTCGGGCGATGAATCCAGCGCGTCCACCGACGCTTCATCACCCGACTCGTCATCAGGCGAGTCGGAGAACCCGTCCGCCAGTGGGAAAACGGATACCGGCACCTACAAAGACGGCACCTATGCCATCAAGGGCGAATACGGTCCGGTCGGTGAGGACACCATTGATGTGACGCTTACCGTGGCTGCGGGGAAGGTGAGCGATGTGCAGGTGGTCGGGCACCCCTTCACCACGATTTCGAAGAATCACCAGAACGCCTTCATCAAGGCCATACCCGGCGTCGTCGAAGGCAAAGCCTTGAAGGATTTGAAAGTGGACAAGGTCGCGGGCGCGAGCTGGACCAGCGAAGCCTTCAACAAGGCCTTGGAAGTGGCCCGGCAGGAAGCCTCGGAGTAGGAAAATCCGCCCAAAAACGATAACTGCACTAAAAGGACAGCAATACGGTAATGCTTTCTCCGAAAAGCTGTCCTTTTAGCGCAGTTATCATTTTTGTGTGTCGGAAGTCGAAGTGATGGTTGTCTTCGCGCCCTTGGCGTGCGCTCACTTCGCCTGGCTTCGTGAACAGTTGCGTTACGTATTACGACGTGTGGCAATCGCTACGCGCTTCTTCGCGCCCTTGGTGGGCGCTCACTTCGCCTATGCGGAGCGCACTGCGCTCCGCATTTAACGGCTCAGCCTGCAATTAGGGTCTGTCTTCCAGACAGGCTTTGCTTTGGCTTCGTGAACATTTGCGTTACGTATTACGACGTGTGGCAATCGCTACGCGATTCTTCGCGCCCTTGGCGTGCGCTCACTTCGCCTACGGACAGCCCACAGGGCTGTCCGCTTAACGGCTCAGCACAGGGCTTTGGTTACCTATTCCACCATGGACGGAGGGGATAGGTGGTGGTGCCGGTTTCCGGGTCTGGTTTGACGCAGAGGAATTGGTGAACCTGGATGGTATTGAGTTCGAAGTTGAAGCGTGAACCTGCCATGTACACACCCCACAGTCTGGCCTTGGGTTCACCGACGAGCTTGACCGCATCATCCCAGCGATTCTGAAGATTCTCGTTCCAGTGCTTCAGCGTAATCGCGTAATGCTGCCTCAGGTTTTCCTGGTTGATGACCTCGAATCCGACATTGTTGATGGTGACTTCGATTTCACCCGGGCTCGCCAGCTCTCCGTCGGGGAAGATGTACCGGTCGATGAAACCGCCGGCACGCTTGCCCTGATAGCTGTTGCAACGGGTGATCTGATGGTTCAGCAGCATGCCGCCCGGACGCAGCTTGTCCAGCATCTCCTTGAAGTACGCGGGATAGTGCTTGTGACCG
This sequence comes from Bifidobacterium crudilactis, assembly GCF_000738005.1. NCBI lineage: Bacteria > Bacillati > Actinomycetota > Actinomycetes > Bifidobacteriales > Bifidobacteriaceae > Bifidobacterium > Bifidobacterium crudilactis. The sequence continues at coordinate 340,649 of NZ_JHAL01000001.1, forward strand.
ACGTGCTCCATCATGCCTATCGAGCAGATGCCGTCGAATCCGGATTCCGGCACATCGCGATAATCCATCAGTCGTACCTCGGCAAGATCCTGAAGACCTTCGCGGGCAATCCACTCGTTGGCCCAATCGACCTGTTCCTGTGAGAGCGTGACGCCGATGACGTGAATGCCCCTCTTGGCGGCGGCGACCTCCATCGAGCCCCACCCGCAGCCGATGTCCAGCAGCGAGTCGCCCTCCGAGAGATTCAGCTTGTCGAGCACCATGTTGAGCTTATGCTCCTGGGCCTCTTCGAGCGTCGCATCCGCAGTGGGGAAGCATGCGCACGTATAGGTCATCGACGGCCCGAGGAACATGGCATAGAACTCATTGCTCTGGTCGTAGTGATAGCTGACCGTTGCCGCGTCGCCCTTCTTGGTGTGCGGCATAATCCCTTCGGCCATGCGCTGCGCCAGCGACGGCAACTCGATTTCCGGCGGTTTCGGCACGCGCACCCCATGTGACAGGATGGTTGCGCTCAGCTTCGCCAGCTCGCTCTTCTTGGGCTTCCTGGCATAGGATTTGAGCTCCATGAGCTGCTTGAATACGCCGTACGGGTTGCCGGGTTCGAGCTCCGGTGAGGCGATATCGCCTTGCAGATACGCGCGTGCAAGGCCCAAATCATTCGGACATTCAGCAATGTAATACACCGCACGTGAATTGCGAATCTCCAGATGCAGCGGAGCATCAGTGCTGCCGAAGCTTGATCCGTCAAAGGCGCTGACATGCAGCGGTGCGTCATCGTTGAAAAAGACGCCGACCATGTCCGCCACGGTCATTGTTGTTATAGCCATGTAAATGTATTGCCCCCTTCTGAAACCACGCTACATGAAGTGCATAAGGTCTCATCTTTATCAGTCTCCACCCTACTCCGATTGAGGATGATGGGCGTCGTCCGGAGACCGAATTCTTTACACTTGTATGCGATTCGGGTGTGTTGGTGCACCGCTGTTGAACCTAAGCTGGAGACTATGCAAACAGAGGGTGATAGCCGGGATTCGTGGATTTCGCAGACGCTGATTCGTTTGTCGGCTTCGTCGTTCAGAGCCGGTTTTGCCTTGAGCGCACACGATAGGGCTTATGCGCGGAGCAAAGGGCGTACAACCATAGAACGACATGCGCGCGAGTTGCTTCGAGGGCGCGTGGGCGATGCCTGGCCCGCAAAGGATGGCAGGCAAACGCCGTTCAGAGGGCATCCCGTGTTTACCGCGCAACATGCCACAGCCACATGCTGCAGAGGGTGCATCGAGAAATGGCATCACATTCCGCGTGGCACTGAACTCAGCGATGAGCAGCTCGATCGCTTGGTTGACCTGGTGATGGCCTGGATAGAAGGGGACCTCGCCAGTCACCCCGCCTAGTCGACCGGCTTGAAAAGCACCTTGGAATACAGCAAGAGGTACAGGCTGGTCGGAGCCGGTCATCGCTCCACCCTGTCTGTACCTCTTGTCGTAAGCCTCGCGGATGCGACGGCGTTTTCGCAATCTTCAGCGCTGGATTGCGAATCCGCCCGTCCAGGCGATCTTCTCTCCTGCCGCCAGAGTGAGCTGGAGGAAGCCGACTGCTTCCAGTTCGCGTGCGCGTTTCAGCGCACCGGCATCGACCGCTGCGAGGCCTGCGGCTTCGACCAGTTCGGTGAGTCCTTGCTTGGCATCCGCATCATCGCCTGCAACCAGAACGGTTGTGGTGTCTTCGCCGATGGTCCCGGAAGCCAGTGTTGCCGCGAAGTTCGTGTTGAAGGCCTTCAGTACATGCGCATCGGGCAGTTTGGCGGCCAATTCCTGCGCTGCGGAGGAATCCGCAGGCGTGACCAGCGAGTCGAAGGTCGAGAAGTCAAGGGGATTGGTGATGTCGACGACCGTCTTTCCTGCGAAAGCCTGACCGAACTTATCGGCGATGGCGTCGAGTGCCGGGTATGGGACCGCGAGAATCACGATGTCGCCGGTGATTGCGATATCGGCGGCTGCGGACGAGTCGAGGACCTGTACCTCTGCTCCGGCCTTCTCGGCGATTCCACTCAGCGCTGAACCCATGTTGCCCTTGCCGAAGATCGTTACCTTGCTCATGTTTGCTCCTTCATAGTGTCTGTTGAGGCGTTAGCCCTTGTTTCCTTGGTATCGCAATGTTTTCACGGCCTTGTCGTCATCCGGCCGCATCAGCATCACGAAACTAACATTATGTTAGCACTAACAAATAGTTAGTAAAATCGGAGAGTCGGAATAGAATGATTCGTATGACCAGATCAAGCGAAAACAACAACTGCGCCGTGCAGATGACGCAACGGTGTTCCTCGAAGCCACAGGACGTCAAGTCCGAGGCTCTTCGCTACAACGTCTTCTCTGATCGCTGCATCTCGCGCAAACTTCTCACCGACGTGTCGCGCAGGTGGAGCGTCCTTATCCTGTCAACGCTCAGAACGGGGCCGAAACGCTTCGGAGAGTTGAACGACACCATCGAGGGCATGAGCGAACGCATGCTCTCGATTACGTTGAAGACGCTGCTTCACGATCACCTGGTCGTTCGTGTGGGCACGACTTCGTGCTCCACTTATGAGTTGACGCCGGCGGGGATGCCCATAGCGGCCAAAGCCGATGAACTTTTTGAGGCTGTATACAGTGCCTTGGACCACATGGACCCCAGTGAAATCGACTCCGCCGCAGCCGCTGCCGCGTGATGCTGCGGGGCGGCTGCGGCGGTCGAGATACGACGGCGGGTCAGTCTCACATTTCCTGATGGCTGCGCGGGTCGAAATCGCCTCGGCTGCCGTCGGGGCTGTCCATGGCCGCGAATGCGGCGCGATCCTCGTCGTCGAAATCAAAACCCATCACGTCGAGGTTCTCGATCTGGCGCGATGGCGTGGCCGACTTGGGGATGGGGATGTCGCCGTAATCGACGTGCCAGCGCAGCACGACTTGCGTTGGCGTCACATCGTGCTTATCGGCCACTGCAACGATGGTCGGGTCCTTGACCGTTTCGCCGCCCCTACGCAGCGGGCTCCAGGCCTCGGTGATGATGCCATGCTGGTCGTCATATGACTTCAGCTCTCGCTGCTGCCAATAGGGATGGAGTTGAATCTGGTTGACCGCCGGGGTCACGCCGGTTTCCTTGATCAGACGATCGATATGCTCCGGCAGGAAGTTGCTTACGCCTACATGCTTGATCAGACCGCGCTCTCTGAGCTCGACGAGTGTCTGCCAAGCTTCGACGTACTGGTCTTCGATGGGATTCGGCCAGTGAATCAGGTACAGGTCGATATAGTCGAGGTCCATGCGCAGCAGGCTCTCTTCGACGGTTTCGACCGCCTGGTCGTGATTGTGGTAGCGGCCGGGTAGCTTCGAGGTGACGATGATGTCCTCACGTGGCACGCCGCTGCGCCGGACCGCCGCGCCCACAGTCCCCTCGTTGTCGTAGTTGACTGCGCTGTCCAACAGCCGGTAGCCGTTGTCCAATGCAGATTCGATGGCTGTCGCACCATCAAAGCCTCGAAGTTTGTATGTGCCGAATCCGATGGCGGGCAGTGCCAATCCGTCGTTGGCCGTACGATCTGGCAGGGCCTGGGCTTCGTGTGATGTCATTGTTCCCTCTTTCTCTGGTGGAGTTCGCGTCGCACGATTCGTGACGGCGGTCCGGGGAAAGGGCGCATCGAATGCCAGGCAGAGTTCGTGACGGCCCGGCCGGTGCTGCACCCTCAACGCTCACCATTCTAATTCCGGCGGCGAGGTCGAGCGGGGATGTTCATGCAGAGCATGGTCGTCGATGGCGTGCAGCGATTCTGCGGGTCGGGAGCTATGCCTCGGTGAGGTCGTTCGAGACCTGGGCATTCAGAGTGGAATGTTTCGCGCCGTACGTGAAATAGACCACAAGGCCCAGGGCGAACCACACGGCGAAGCGCACCCAGGTCTCCCAATTCAGACCGGCTATCAACACGCCGCAGAAGACGATGGCTATCAGCGGGGTGAACGGTACGCCCGGGGTTCTGAACCCACGCTGCATCTCGGGGTGCTTGCGTCGCATCCAGATGATTCCCGCCGCGACGATGATGAATGCGGAAAGCGTGCCGATGTTGACCAGTTCGAACAGCACGTTGATGTTGATGAATCCTCCCGCGATTGCGGTGGCGATGCCAAAGAACCAGGTCCCTTTGAAAGGCGTGCGATACTTCGGATGGACTTCACCGAAGAACTTGGGGAACATGCCGTCCCTGCTCATGGAATAGCAGATACGCGACTGCCCGTAGAGCTGAACGAGCATCACGGTGGTCATGCCGATCAGCGCGCCGAAATCAACGATCAGCGCCAGCCAGTTCATCCCCGTTTTGAGAATCACGCCGGCGACGGGGGCATCGATGAACTTCGCGAACTCCGGGTATTTCACCACGCCGGTCATAATCAGGGTCATGACGATATAGAGCACCGTGGAAACGGCCAGCGAGAGCAGAATTCCTCTGGGCAGGGTCTTCTTGGGCTCGATGGTTTCCTCGGCGCTTGAGGATACCGCATCGAATCCTATGAAGGAGAAGAATACGATGGATGCGGCCGGGATGATACCCATGGGTACGGTGCTGTGCTGTTTGAAGGAGTACCAGCCGTATGGCGAGAAGGGCTGCCAATTCGAGGGTTTGACGTACCACACCACGCATACGATGAACAGCACGATGACCGCCAGTTTGATGCCCACCATGATGTCGTTTGCACGGCGGGTCTGGTTGATGCCGACGGACAGCAGCCAGGTGATGAGCAGCACCACGACGAATCCGGGAAGGTTGAAATATGTCGTCACGCCGGGTGTGGTGCCGTAGGCGGCAGTGAGCTCAACCGGCAGGTTGATGCCGAAACCCTGTAGTAATTTCGTGAAATAGCCTGACCAGCCTGCAGAGACCGTAGCCGCCTGCAGCGCGTATTCGAGTATCAGGTCCCAGCCGATGACGAAGGCGACCACTTCTCCGAAAGCTATGTAGGAGTATGTGTATGCCGAGCCTGCAACAGGTGCCATGGAGGCAAATTCCGCGTAGCACAGACCTGCGAAACCGCAGCATATCGCCGCAAGAACGAAAGAGACCGACAGTGCCGGTCCGGCGGTCAGAGCGCCTTTGCCTGTAAGCACGAAAATTCCGGTGCCGATGATGGCTCCGATGCCCAGCAGCGTCAGATCTAGCGTGCGCATGGTTCTGCGCAGTGGAGTCGATTGTTTGACGAGCTCGTTGACGGTTCTTTTGCGGAAATAATCCACGGCAATCTCCCGATTGATATTTGCGGTCTGTGGTGGTGCAGACTGGTGGCGCGACCGTGGGTATTGTAACTGAATCGTGTAGATGGGATTGCCGTGGTGTCCAGCAATGGGACGGCACCCCGGCTTTCCGGCCTTCGGGTGTGCGTTTGTTCCCCTATGCGCCGGAAAGGTCGTTTCTGTAGGGATTTCTCAGTGGAGCGCCTGTTCTGCGAAGCCGTATCGGCGCCATGGCGATACGGCAAGATGGGCGGTGTGGCCTGTTTCCGAAAAATCCCTACACAAACGTTGCTTGCAGAGTCAGGCGATGAATGCCGCCGGATTCTTGTCGAAGGTCGCCGCGCAATGGGTGCTGCAGAAGTAATATCGTTTGCCATCCACTTCTCGTGTCGCAGCGGCGCTTGATGGGTCGACGGTCATCCCGCAGACGGGGTCCTTGGCGGATGCCGCATCCTGAACCTGATGCACTGCCGCCTCCTGGTGGTGGGACTGGTGACGCTGGAATATTGACATGGTGTTTCCTTCCCTTGCATGGTGTTGCGAAATCTGCTTGTCCCCGGGATGAGTGGCGTGGGTATCGGGGTGGAAGCTCCTGAGGCGGTTAGCGTTGATGACCACGGAGAGCGATGAGAAGGCCATCGCGGCACCTGCGATCATCGGGTTGAGCAGTACGCCGAAGAGTGCATACAGCGCACCGGCGGCAACCGGTATGCCCAGACCGTTGTACCCGAAGGCGAACCAGAGGTTCTCCTTGATGTTCCGCATCGTTGCCTTGGACAGCGCTATGGCGTTCACGGCTCCGCTGAGCTTGCCGGACATCAGGGTGATGTCGCTGGATTCGATGGCGACATCGGTGCCGGTGCCGATTGCGAAACCGACATCTGCCTGGGTCAGGGCCGGGGCATCGTTGATGCCGTCACCGACCATGCCCACAAGCTTTCCTTGGGACTGCAGTCGCATGATGATATCGGCCTTGTCCCCTGGTGAGACGGGCGCGACGACATGCGAGATGCCGACCTGGGACGCTATGGCCTTGGCGGTTACGGTGTTGTCTCCGCTTGCCATCCAGACCTCGATGCCTTGCGAGCTGAGCTCGCGGATTGCCTGGGCTGAGTCGTCCTTGACGGTATCCGCTACCGCGATGGCTGCGGCGAAGACCCCGTCTACGGCCGCCAGGACTGTTGTCTTGCCTTCCGAAGACAGCGCCTCGATGGTCTGAACGATGCCGGAGTCTTCTGAACGCTCACGGTGACTGTCCGGTGCCTGTATGCCTCGGACACCGTGTTCCTCCAGAAGCGACTGGTTGCCGATAAGTACGTCGTGGCCGTCGATCCGTGCAACGATTCCTCTGCCGGTGACGGCTTCGAAGTGTTGCGTAGGGGAGAGCTGCAAGCCCTGGTCGTCGGCGTATTCGACGATTGCCCGGGCCAGGGGGTGCTCCGACGGGCTTTCCGCGGAGGCGATCAAGGCGATGGTCGCATCATCCACATGCTGCGGGAGGATGTCCGTGAGTTTCGGCTTCCCCTGGGTGATGGTGCCGGTCTTGTCGAGGATGAGCACCTGAAGTTTATGTGCGTTCTCCAACACCTGGGCCGAGCGTATCAACACGCCGGCCTGAGCGCCTTTGCCGGTGGCGATGGTCACGGACAACGGCGTGGCGATGCCCAATGCGCACGGGCAGGCGATGACCAGCACGGATACCGCGGCCACGAGCCCGTGGACGGCCTGTGGTGCCGGGCCCAGGAACCACCAGCCGACGAATGTCCAGATGGCGATGATGATGACCGCCGGAACGAAGTATCTGGCGATGGTGTCAGCCAGCCGTTGGATGGGGGCCTTTGAGGACTGTGCCTGCCTCACCAGGCCGATGATATGCGCCAGAACGGTGTCCTTGCCTACCTTCGTCGCCCGGTATTGCAAACTGCCGTTGCCGTTGACCGTGGCGCCCGTGACCGGGTCGTCGACGCTTTTCGAGACGGGCATGGATTCGCCGGTGATCATGGATTCATCGACGGTCGATGCGCCTGAGATCACCACGCCGTCAACCGGGAATTTCTCTCCCGGGCGGATGGCGATGAGGTCACCTACGGCGACACGGTCCACGGACAGTTCCTCGACACTGCCATCGGGGCGGATAACGCGTGCGGTGCGGGGATTGAGGTCTATCAGGGAACGGATGGCTTCGCCCGTTCCGGCACGGGCTTTGGCTTCCAGCAACTGCCCCAGCACCATGAGGGTGATGATGGTGCCGACCGATTCGTAGTACGGCTCGCGTGAACCCTGCGGCACTATCTGCGGAGCGACGGTGACCACAAGGCTGAAGAGAAAGGCCGCTGTGGTGCCCAGAGTGACCAGAGAGTTCATCTCGGCCGAACGATGCCTGAGGGCGAGCCATCCCGTACGATGCACCGGCCATCCCGAATAGAACATCACCGGAAGTATCAATACCAGCTGCACCCATGGGTTCATCAGTATCATCGGCGTCCAGTGGCCGAGGACCGGGTGGAACATCGTGGCGACGAATACGGGGAGGGTGAAAACCGTTCCCACGATGAGCCGCGTCCACAGGCTCCTGATTTCGCGTGCCCGTGACTCGTCCTCGCCGTGCTGCTCGTCAAGGGGGCTGCTGTCGTCGGAATCGTCTGAATTGGCGTTCGAGCTTGAGCTTGAGACCGTGCTGCTCGAAGTGGGCTCGGAGCTGTCGGTTGGCGGATGCGCCGTGGCTGGTGCCGAGGCGGCACCCCCCTGCGCTTCATGGACGATGAGGCTGCCGTGCAGCATGTTCATCCCGCAGGCGAAGGGATATTCGCCCGCTTTGAGCGCGCCGAGCTCCAATGTGCTGTGCGCGAAGGCGGGGAGCGCCTTGTCGATGCCGAGTTCGGAGAACACGACATGCGATGAGCACTCGCCATCCTCCTGACGGTCGAATTCGAGCCTGATCGGCACGCCTGCCGACGCTTCGATAACCGAGGGCGAATACCCGCCTTTGACGGTGATGTGCACGGTCTGCAGACCTTGTTCAAGCTCGGCTCGGGTGGCCTGTTGTTTTGACAGCAGCAGCCACGAGACCAGCGCGGTCAATGCGAGTGCCACCAGAATGACGATGATGCCGCTTCCCATGTGATCCTCATGCTTCCTTCGGTTCTGTCGAACCGAACTTTCCCTCATGTGGTCTATACCATATACCCCTATAGGGTATAATACAATACGGATACGCTGAACGGCAACAGCCGGTCTTGATGGGTGATTCCGCCAGGTGGTCGTACCGCCCTGAAAATATCGGGAGAATACCGGTCGCGGAAGCCCCGCGAGACCCGTGCTGCCGGGCACATCGGCGATGTCGGAAACACGTCCTACAACCTTGGAAGGGAAGGTGCGACGATGGCAGTCCATGCAGAAAGCGACACGTATGAAGGCGAGGGCCGCGAACTCGGAGGGGTGCATGAAGGGGGTCACGGGTATGTCGCGGACAAGCAGCGCGTCACTGCCCGTCTGAAACGCATCGAAGGTCAGGTCAGGGCCGTGACGCGAATGATCGAGGACGACACCTACTGCATCGATGTGCTCACCCAGATTTCAGCCTGCGACAAAGCGCTGAAATCAGTTGCCCTGATACTGCTTGACGACCACCTGAACCATTGCGTGCGTACCGCGGTCAAACAGGGGGGCGATGTCGCCGATGACAAACTGCGTGAGGCGGAGGATGCCATCGCACGGCTGGTGCGCTCCTGATTCAGGCGATGCGCTGCGCATCGGTGGCGGAATGCGGATGCCGAGTTACGCCGCCGATGCGTCGATTGCCAACATGGTGCCAGACATCGCATCACACATGGTCCGGTGGCGAAGTTCAGCACGGTGAAGTTCAGTACAAGGGCGCGACGGCGGTGGGCGAGCCCACGATGATTTCCGTGCCGGGAGTGGCTTCGCCGTCGGGCGAGAGCGTGAAGGTGCTCAATTTGCCGGTGGTCTGATTCGCCACGAACAGACTGTTGCCGATGGCTTTGATGTGGCGCGGTCTGCCGCCTCCGCTGCTGAATCCTCCGACTTCGGCGAGACGCTCGCCATCCCAACGCAGGCGGATGATTCTATCCGACCCGCGCAGACCGACATAGCAGTACCCTTCAGTCGTGGATGGTGACGGTGCCTCAGCGGAGGGTGCCTGTGCCCCCGCGAGTGCGGCATCGCTGACGAATGCCAGTGACGCCGCCTGATCCTTCGCATCCGCGTCCAGCTCGACCCGTTGCGTATGGGTGAATCCGTTTGCGGCATCGGCTTGTGGTGCGTACACATCCACAGTGCGGCTCCATTCGTCCACCACGGCCACGCGCCAACCCTGTTCCTGGCCTGGGGCGGAGGGCAGCAGGTGCATGTCTCTCGGACCCGTGCCCGGTGCGCAGACGATGGATGAGGTGCGTCTAAGCCTGTCATCTTCCCATTGGTGGACGTGAATACGGTCCGCTCCCAGATCTGTGCTGAGGATGCGGCCATCCGGCAAGGGCAGTATCCAATGCGCATGCGGGCATTCCTGGGCTGGCAGAGGGCCGTGCCCTTCGTTCGTCAGTACCTGCCCGTGTTCTCCGATGCTCCCGTCGGATTCGAGGGGAAGAACGCATACATTGCCATCGCCATAACATGCCACCAGCAGATGAGCCTTACCTGATGCGTCGTGAGATACGGCAAGATGCGTTGGCGTGTCTCCTTGGACGGAAACTCGGGAAAGCGGCTCAAGATGCAGGCCTTCGCCCGACTTGGACACTTTCAGAGCCACCACTTCGTTGTTGAATTCCAGAGGGGCGTAAACCACGGAATCCTCGACAAGCAGCCACGTCGGCGAGGGGAGTTCCGCGAGCAAGCCACGATGCTCCAGACCCACGGAGTCTGAATGCTCCGTATTCTCCGGGTACGAGGCCCGAATCCAGTCGATGCCCAGGCAGTCGCCTCCACCCTGACTCCCGAATCCGCCGATGAGTATGTCAGCAGGCCGTGTCGATGTCGTCTCTTGCGATGCGTGTCGATGTGCTTCGTTGCCTTGCATTGCTTCGTGCTCCTTCGTCCGCGTTCCAGCCGGAATCCGATGATGCTTCCCCGTATATCAGCAGCATTCTATTACCGCACCGTGAAGGACGCGCGTCACTGGGCGCTGGGCTCCGAATAAGATAGTTGCACTAAAAGGACAGCAATTGGGTAAAAATTGCTCGGGAAAGCTGTCCTTTTAGCGCAGTTATCGTCTTGACGGCAGGAAAAATGGCTCATGCGGTAGACTGGATGGGCTTTGTGGCGCGCTGACTGGTACACGATGCCGGTCTGAGGGGAGAGTCCCGCGTCATGTTGGGTATGGTTTGCCGATGGTGTTCGAAGGCCCCGTATGGGGCGAGCAAGGGGACTTGCGGATATGGATGCCTGTGCCGGTATCGCTTCCTTGAAGCGTTTGGGAACATTGAGTCCCGTCTGCCGATGACAGAACGAGCATCGTCTGTCGGCATGGTGATGGAGTGCTTCGCCGCCAGGGCGTATTGCCGTGTTGATACCGGCGAGGCTGCACCGAGACCTGCTTGGCCAAGCCGGAAAACCGCTTGGCGTTGAATAGGAGCTGAATACAAGAATAATGCGCTCACAAATGATGTCAGAAACAGTTGAAGAACAATCCAGGCAGGACGAGCCCGCCTCGCAGGGGAATCCCGCACCTCGGGCGCACGGTCGTGCCAAGAAGGGTCGTCCCAAGAACAAGCGGCGGTTGATGTGGCTGCGCAGATTGCGCAAGGAAGACATCGTCGTGGTCGAGCAGGAATCGGTTCGTCAGGCCGTGCTGGGCACGGCCGTCGGCAACTTCATGGAATGGTTCGATTTCGGTATCTACGGCTATCTCACCATCGTCATGACCACGGTGTTCACGAAGGGCATGCCCCAATCAGTGGGCGTGCTGGTCATGCTTCTCGGCTTCGCGGTGAGCTTCATCGCCCGACCCTTGGGCGGTTTCATTCTTGGGCCCTTGGGTGATCGCATAGGTCGTCAGAAGGTGCTCTTCCTCACCATGTCGGTGATGGCTGTGTCCACCGCATTGATAGGAATCCTGCCGACGGCGGCGCAGATAGGCCTGTGGGCGCCGATTCCTCTGTATGCGCTCAAGCTTGTGCAGGGTTTCTCCACCGGTGGCGAATACGCGGGAGCCGCCACGTACGTGTCCGAGTTCTCGCCGGACAAGCGTCGTGGGTATTACAGCGCATGGCTCGACATGGGCTCCTATCTCGGATTCGCCACGGGCGCCGGCGTGGTGGCGCTGTGCAGTGTCCTGACGCAGCAGGCGTGGGGCCCTGACGCGATGGCGAACGGCGGTTGGCGCATACCGTATTTCATGGCCGTCCCCTTGGGCATCGTGGCCATCTATTTCCGTACACGTATTCCCGAGACTCCGCACTTCGATGAGGACGGCGATGGCGATGACCGTGGCGGACGCAGCAAGTCGAAACGACGGGGGCAGTGGAAGTTTGCAGTCGTCGATCCCGAGGGCCGCGATTCCAAGATTTTCGGTCATCACAGCCTGCTGAACCTGGTGCATAACTTCCGCCGGGAGATAGTGCTGGGCATCATGCTCGTGGCTGCGACCAACACGCTCTCCTATGTGCTGACCAGTTATATGCCGACCTATCTGGAAAAGGAGATCGGTGCCAGCCAGGTGACCGCTGCAGCGTCGACGATTCCCGTCCTGGTGCTGGTGGCGGTGCTGTTGCCGTTCATCGGCAAGCTGTCGGACCGCATAGGCAGGCGTCCCGTGCTGGCCGTCGCTGTTGTGCTGACATTGGTGATGGCGCTGCCTGCCTTCTGGATGCTCCATCTGGGGCAGTCCTGGGCTCTCCATGTTGCTCTGGTGATGATTGCTATTCCTGCCGCCTTCTACATCGCGGTGACGGTGACGACGATTCCTGCGCTGTTCCCCACGGCTTCGCGCTTCAGCGGTATGGCCGTGACGTACAACATCGGCGTATCGCTGTTCGGCGGCACCACCCCGCTGATTGTGCAGGCCTTGCTTGAACTGACGGGGAACCGCTATGTTCCGGCCTTCTACGTCATGTTGTTCTCTGCGATAGGCGGTGTGGCCGTGTGGCTGATTCCCGAATCTGCGGGCAAGCACCTCATCGGTTCCATGCCTGCAGTGGAAACCCATGCCGAGGCATCACGGCTGGTCGCCACCCAGGACGACAATCCTGACATCGATTTGCATACCATGCCTGTGCAGGCGGTCACCGCCGAGTGGAAGGGCAATGGGCCAAAGGCATAGCGAAGTTCATCTGCCACATGGCACGCCGTCGCTCCGCCGCACATCCGGATTGGTGAATCGCGATGCGCGGGAGTGACGGGGATGATGCCCACCCGGTACAGTGAGCGACATGGTAGACATTCTTGTGGTTGAGGACGAGCGTGACCTCAATGAGGTCACGTGCATGTATCTTCGCGATGCCGGTTTCACCGTCACCGGTTGCATGAACGTGCATGACGCATATGAGGCCATGCACGGTCACCTTTTCGATCTGGTGGTGTCGGACATCATGATGCCCGGCACGGACGGCTTCGCCTTCGCTGCGAAGCTTCGGGAGATATACGCGCACCTGCCCATCATCTTCATGACCGCACGTGACGACATCGCCTCCAAGAAAAGGGGTTTCCACACAGGTGTGGACGATTACATGGTCAAGCCCATCGACTTCGACGAACTGGTGCTGCGCATCGAGGCGCTGCTGCGCAGAGCGCACATCGACGACGAGAAGCGGCTGTCCGTCGGGAATCTGGTGATGAACGCCGACGAGATGACGGCAGCCGTCGAGGATGAGGAGATCACCTTGACCACGCGTGAGTTCAACATCCTCTTCAAGTTGCTGAGCTACCCGAAGCAGGTGTTTTCGCGCGCTCAGCTCATGGATGAATTCTGGGACACGGATTCCTATACGGGGTTGAGGGCCGTTGACGTGTACATCACCAATCTGCGCAAGAAGCTCGCCGCATGCGACGGATTCGACATCGTGACGGTCAGAGGTCTGGGCTACAAGGCGGTGCCGCGATGAGATCGGGTATGCGCAAGCTGCCGCAGGAGGCTGATTCCGGCATGGAGCAGCCGACGGGCAGAGTCGTCAAGGAGAGGCGATTCTCTCCCGCCATGTTTGTCTGGACTTTTGCGCTGCTGTGCGTGCTGGCAGGAGGGCAGGCCCTGATTCTTGGGGCATATGTCAGGCTCCCTTCTTTCCCGCCGATGTTCGTTGCCGGCATGACCGGATACTGGGCCATCGTCGCAGGCATTCTCAGCCTGGTTACCTACCTGCAGATCCGCAGGAGGTTGGAGCCGATGCGAAAGTTCAGCGAGGCCAGCAGACAGGTGTCGTCCGGCGACTTCTCCGTCTACCTTGAGCCTGAGCATCTTCCCGAATCCCCGAAGTGGGACAGCAGTGACGAGATGTTCGAGGATTTCAACGCCATGGTGCGTGAACTCGGCAGCATCGAGACCATGAAGAACGATTTCGTCGCCAATGTCTCCCATGAGATAAAAACACCGTTGGCCATCATCCAGAGCTATGTGCAGTTGCTCGGGAAGCCGGGGCTTTCGGACGAGCAGCGTTCGCGCTATGCGGCTACCGTAACCGACGCCAGTGAACGTTTGGGTCAGTTCGTCACCAGCATCCTGAAGCTCAGCAAGCTGGAGAATCAGACCATGGGCCTGCAGATCGAGGAATGCGACCTCCCCCGGCAGCTGACCGATGCCGCACTGTCCTACGGTGATTTGTTCGACGACAAGGGCATTGCCTTCGAAGTCGATATCGAGGATCGCGCTTTGGTCAGGGCCGATCCGGACGTTCTTGAGGTCGTCTGGAGCAATCTTCTGGGCAATGCGTTGAAATTCACCGATGAGGGTGGCCATGTCTCGCTCCGGCAGAGCTCCGACAAGGAGATCGTCTCGGTGGAGGTCCGCGATGACGGCTGCGGTATGAGCGGCGAGGAGCTGTCTCATGTGTTCGACAAGTTCTATCAGGGAGACACTTCCCATGCTGCCCGGGGCAATGGCCTTGGCATGGCCATGGTTCGCAGGGCCGTTGAACTGTCCGGAGGCACCATCTCGCTGAGCAGCGCGGTCGGGGAGGGGACCACCGTGCTGGTGCGTCTTCCCGCGGCCATCTAGCAAGAGCGCGCGTGGACGGAACTAACACAACTCGAACAATTCGCCAACAGTCACCCAACAATCGCCCCATACATTGTGTGTTGTCAGCAACGAGAGACACATGATGAAGGAGAGATGATGACTGTCGAGAACACCAATGAGGTACATGCAGGAGCCAGGGATTTCGTCGGCTACGAATACAAGAACATAAGCGTTCCTTCGCTGGACGAAGGCTTGTACGTCGATAGCTACCGTTCCTTCGGGTGGTCGCTTGAGTCAAGCGAACAGGACAAGCTCAGCAACAGCGTGGTGCTGAAATTCAAGCGTGATCGCCAGATTCGCAACAAGGCTGAATTATCGAGGCTGCAACGCCAGTTCGATTCCTCCGCCCTCAAAATCAGAGCTCTGGAGACCGCTCCGGAGTCGACGGCACGTCTGCTCGCACTGTGCCTGGGCATTATCGGCTGTGCCTTCCTGGCGGGTGCGACCTTCTCGTACATGGCCGGTTTCATCGTCGCCATGGTGCTGCTCGCCATCCCCGGCTTCCTGCTGTGGATTGTCGCCTACCCCGTGTTCGTTCGGACGAAGGCGAGCAAAACCCAGAAGAACGCCCCTCAGCTTGACGCATGCTTCGACGCGGTCTACGAGACCTCAAAACAGGCGAGCCAGCTGCTGTAATACAGCCGCAATGCGGGAGAACTCCATGGAGGGCCCTGTGGGATAGGCCCTGTGGGATAGGCCCTGTGGAATAAGTCCTGTGGAATCAGCCCCTGTCAATCTGCACGGTGGAGTGAGTTCACCGGAGCGAATGCAATGCTGAAAGGAGAGACTCATGAAATATCTGTTGGCGGCGGTGGCTGCGATAGTGCTCGGCGCGGGAGCATACATATGGAAAGTGAACGCAAGGGAAGTGCGCTGAGCGAGGGTAGCCGGCATCCGTATCCAGACCGTCACAGGTCGGGATACGGATGCCGGCTGTGGGGAGTGAAGGGGCAACGATGATCGACCGTGTTATCTCGATCTGGAACAGATATCGGAAGCTGGCCGTCGGCGACCGCACGGCATTGGGGGCCGCCGTCTCGGCGGCGACCGGGGTGGCGATGGCGTCGTTGAAGCTGGGAATGGGTGTGGTGACCCAATCTCTGCTGTTCATCGTCAGTGGAGTGTATTACCTCATGCTGTGCCTGTCGCGTGCAGTGGTGGTGTACAGGCATCGTCGCATCAGGACCTTGGATGTCGCACCTGAAAGGCGTCGGCATGAAGTGAGCGTGTACCGCAGGACCGGCTTGCTGCTGTGTCTGGTGGGGGTGTCGTATGCCGCGTTCTCTCTGACCTTGATGCATGAGGATGCTGATGGTTCCTATTCGGATATCGTGGCCATCACGGTCGCCACGATCACCGTGGTGAAAATAGGCACCGCCATTCGCGGCATGGTGGTATCTCGCCGTGAGCGCAATCCCACGGATTCCGCGGTGAAGGCCATCGCGCTCACCGATGCTCTGCTTTCCGTGGTGGTTATGCAGAACGTTCTGCTGGTCTCTCAGCATACCGGCGGTGCAGGGAGAAGTTCGGGTGTCTTGGGCATTGCCTTGGGCTCCGCCGTCGTGATTGCTGGTCTGCTGATGTATTGCAGGCGGCACTGGGCGCGGTTCTCTGATGTCAGGGAACGCTAAGGCATAGAACTTTACGGTTGTAAAATCTTTTTTACTGTTGTATGGTGTGACGCGGCAATACACGCGTGACGGGAAGAGGTCATCATGGCAGCATCGCAGGCAGCGGATGCAACAACGGCAAAGACTCGTCGGAAGAGTGCTTCTCGCCAGGCAATCGACATACTGGTAATTGCAACGCTGATTGTGCTGGCAATCCTTCCGCTCATCTATGCGGGACTATTGACGGATGCCAACATCGACCCATTCGGGAAGCTCAACAATGTCGATGCAGCCATCGTCAATCTGGACGAGGGCAAGACCGTCACCGCCAACGGTACCTCCACGACGACCAATCTCGGCAGGCAGGTGACCGAAAGCTTCACCGACAAGGGTTCCTCCACAACGAACTTCAACTGGCACGTCACCAGTGACGATGATGCCCGCGACGGTCTGAAGCACGGCAGGTATGAGGTGACCATGGTCATTCCCAAAGACTTCACCGCCGATGCCCTGTCGAGTGCGACCAGCACACCGGACAAGGCGGATGCGGTCAAGCAGGGGAACATCGCCATCACCACCGACGATTCGGTGAACTACCTCTCAGGGACGATTGCCAAAAGCGTCGGTTCCGCGCTGGAGCGTTCGTTGTCGGGGAAAGTGTCCTCGGCATATCTTGACAAGGTGTACATGACCATCTCCGGCATGCATGATTCGCTGACCACAGCCTCCGATGGCGCTACGGCACTCGCGCAGGGAACCCAGAAGAGCGCGCAGGGCGCGAATACGCTCAGCTCGGGACTGAACACGATGTCGGAGAAGACCGCAGCGCTTCCCTCGGCGACGAAGAAGCTCGCCGATGGGGCCGCTGCCGTCAATACGGGAGTGGGCACACTCGCCAATGGCTCGCAGACCCTGGCAAACGGGACTCAGACGCTCGCCAATGCCGTATCCGCGATGCCGACGGCCACACAAGGGCTCGCCAACGGCATCAGCAGCGTCGCCAATGCCGTGCACCCCCTGTCAAGCGGCGCAGGCAGCCTGTCGGATGCGACTTCGAAGCTCGCCGACGGGGCAAGCAAGTCAGCCGACGGAGCGAATACGCTCGTCAGCGGCGCCGAGAGTCTGCACGACGCCACAGGGAAGCTGGCCTCCGGCACATCCAGCGCACTCGACGGCGCAAGCGCACTCGCATCGGGTGCGACGAAACTGAGCAGCAGTGCCCTGCAGCTGCAGCAGCTGCAGGCGGCGGAAACGCAAAAAATCCAGGAACTCCTGAACTCGTACAGCGGCATGGATGATGTCCAGCGTCTCGAAGCCCTGCAGACCATCAGCGGCATGTCTCAGCAGCTCACCACCGGAACGGCCGCACTGTCAGGCACATCCGATCAGTCTGGATTGCGTATGCTCGCGTCCTCGAGTGCGCAGCTGGTGGGCTCTCCTGCCACCTCCACCACACAGGCTAGTGGTCTGCATGCGTTGAACGATGGCGCAACATCCGTGGATGCCGGTGCCCAGCAGCTCAGCGCAGGGTCGAATGCGCTGTCGCAGGGACTGAAGACTCTGTCATCCGGCGCTCAGCAGAGCGATGCAGGGGCGAAGAAACTGAGCGCGGGCCTCTCCTCCTTGGATGAGAATATGCCGAAACTCGTCCAGGGAGGCACCCAACTGAACGCGGCCAGCACCTCGTTGGTCACCGCCACGTCTCAGCTGAACGCCGGCGCGGGGACGCTGAGCGGCGGATTGCAGACGCTCAACTCGAAGATTCCATCGCTGGCCAATGGGCTCAACACCCTGAATACGCAAAGTGACACCCTGGTGGCGTCCATATCGAAGGCGGCCAGCGGGTCCCAGCAGTTGAGCGAGGGGTCGGCGACGATCGCCAAGGGTAGCGGCAATCTGGCCACCGCCCTCTCAAGCGGCGCGCAGAAGGTGCCCTCATACACCGAGTCACAAGCGAAAACCATCAGCGGTAAGGCTTCGCAGCCGGTGACGGTGAGCAGCACCCGTAACCATGAGGTGGGCAATACCGGTACGGGCATGCTGCCGTACTTCCTCGGCCTTGCACTGTGGCTCGGTGCGCTGTCGACCTTTATGATGAGGCCGTCGCTGCGCGCGAAGCTCATGCGCAAGCACCGCTCCGCCCTCGTGGTGACACTCGGCTCCTATCTCCCCTACGCTGTGCTGGGCATGGTGCAGGCCATAGCCGCCGTCAGCGTCGTGCACTGGGGCATCGGAGTCGACATAGCCAATCTGGGCGGACTGTTCCTCTTCACCATGTTCGTCTCGTGCTGCTACATGGCGGTCAGCCAGGCATGCATCGTGCTGTTGGGCGATCCCGGGAAATTCGTGCTGATTCTGCTGATGGTCACGCAGCTGACCAGTGGCGGCGGCACCTATCCCGTGGAGACCACGCCAGGTTTCTTCCGAGCGGTCAGCCCCTACCTCCCGATGACATACGTCATCAAGGGCGTGCGCTCGCAGATAGCGGGTGGCAGCGTCTTCGTCGGCCCGGCTATCGCGCCGCTGCTGATCTGGGGCCTGGGTGCGCTGTTGGTCACCTTCATCTCGGCGAGTATCCTGATGAAGCAGGTGCGTAACAGCAATTCCCAGGAGATGCCGATGTCGGTGATCGGCGGAATGTCTCAGCGAAAGGTCGAGGAGTCCGTTTTGCCTGCGGATGTGGAAAGTACCGCCGTCTTGCAACCGGTGGCAGGATGAAGTAGACCATAAAGAACATTCATATCGCTTAGCCCAGAGGTCATCAGCATGTCAACCGTTACTGTCAGGCAAGGTTCCAGCAGATCGCGCCAAGCCCTGCTGGACGCCACGATCAAACTTATCGAGGAGCGAGAGGTTCCTGATATCACGGTGACCGACATCGCCGCAGTGGCGGGGGTTACGCGTCCGACCTTCTACCAGAACTTCCAGGATCTGCCCACCGCGTTCGCCGCCGCGGCCTTGCACAGGATACGACCGGTGTTCGAGAATCCGCTGCTCTCGATGATTCCCAGGGAAGAACGGATGTCGATCGTCGATTCCTTTCTCAGGCAGATCACACTGGTGCTGGAGCATTATCGCGATTTCTATCTGAAGATATTTCAGGGGCCTGCAGCGCTTCGTGTTCTTGACGAGCTCGTCGAGGGCGTTGCCGAGCATATGGAACGTGAGTCGCCGGTGATGGGCGCCCTGCAGGAAGGGCCCCTGCCCTTTCACGAGGCCAGTCATGCCGTCGCTGCCGGAACGCTGTGGATTATTCGCAAATGGCTGGAGCATCCTGACGGGCTCAGCGCCGAAGATGCGGCCAAGCAGCTCAGAATGTTCAATACGATGAGCATCTGCGGCGGCTTGGGTTCGCAAGTGCAGGAACAGGTCTCCAAACCTTCCGAACGTTGATGAACATCGCCATCTGACGGACTTTTCGCGCATCCGGGACGCTTCTGCAGGGATTGCAAGGTAGCTCTGCCCACCGGAAAATCATGTTTGCTGCAATTCCGGCCTTGCTGCGGTGCGAAGCATCGAGCAATCCGCCGGTGCCATCAATAATCCCTACACAAACGGCAGCGACTGCATGCGGGCTCCGGAATGACGGGTCGGGAAGGCCGCAGGGACGCTTCTTTGATGTTTTCGCAGTGGCAATGGTCGTCGAATCGATGGTCATTTGTGAATCTCTGCGGTATTCTCATGCTTCTGCCCGGTGAACAGCGCATGCGCAACCGTATAATCCTACTCGGTAAGCATGAGGACGGGCGATGGCAGAATCCTCATCGCCGTGAGGGTCTCCGCGAGGCCACGAACCGTCGTCGTCACGACACCGAACCGGAAAGGTGGGGCATCAATCCATGGCAGAGTCCTTGCATGAACAGACACCTCAACGCAACCAAGCGCTCGGAGATCATCGTGCGGCCTATGCAAACGATGCCCACGAGATGGACAGGGTCTACCTCTCCGGTTACGGAGAAACGTGGGCGAAGACCATACTCATCGGTGAGCACAGTGCGGTCTATGGGTATCCGGCCATAGCGCTGCCCCTGCAGAGTCTGAAGATGCGAGCTTGGGTCACGCCTACCGGAGGCGGGGAGCATATGCTGCACGCTCTCGGGTATGAGGGCGAGCTCAGGTCGTCCGGCAAGCGCTTCGCCGGAATCCGACGTGCGGTCAAGGTCGCCGAATCCTTCGTCGGGCGCTCCAGCCTTGCTTTCGATATCGTGACCGAAGCCGACTTTCCTGCCGAGCGTGGTCTCGGATCGTCGGCGGCTGCCGCCGGGGCGGTCATCCGGGCGGTAATCGATGCCTATGGACGGTCGGCCACGCCGGATGAACTCTTCGGACTGACGAATGGTGCGGAAATCGTCACTCATGGTCATCCCTCAGGTCTTGATTCGGTGACCACATGCGCTAGTGACCCCATCCTGCTTGATCACGGTGCGATTTCGACGGTCGACATGGATATTCCCGCCTATCTGGTGATAGCGGATTCAGGCATTTCCGGCAGCACGCGCGAGGCCGTGGGCGGCGTAAGACGGCAATACGAGCACGACTTCGAGAGCACCAAAGCTCTTCTGGATTCGATGGGCGTCCTCGGAAGACAAGCGGTTGTCGATCTTGCGCAGGGTGATATCGAAGGCCTGGGAGAGCGCATGAACCAGGCCCAGCAGATGCTGGACAGGCTGGCCGTCAGTCACCCCGTGCTCGACCTTCTGGTGCAGAGCGCTCTGGAATCAGGTGCGGCCGGTGCCAAGCTGACCGGTGGCGGCCTGGGCGGCTGCATGATTGCGCTTTCCCCGAGTATGGTCACCGCCGAGGCGATACGAACGAATCTGTATGGGCAAGGTGCCAAGAAGGTCTGGATTCACCCGATGCACTCGCGCCCTCAATCACTTGTCCGCGATGCACCAGGCTATGCCTCTGCGCGCAAACAGGCTGATGAGAACACCCGATGACGAGTTCGGGCGATACGTTTCTTCCTCGGGTGGAGCTCACGGATGACACTCCGCTTCTCACGAACAAGGCTGCGGCAGGCGGTGCCACGGCCACGGCGAACGCGAATATCGCACTGGTCAAATACTGGGGCAAGGCGGATGAAGACCTCATCATCCCTAGGACTTCAAGTCTGTCGTTGACGCTGGAGGGTTTGGAGACCACAAGCTCCGTATGCTTCCGGGAAGACTCCACGCAGGACCGTCTGTTCATCGACGACGTCGAGCGTCATGGAAAGGCCCTGAACCGTGTGAGCGCGCTGCTTGATCTCGTTAGAGAGCAGGCGGGCGTCCAAGCGGGCGCCGTAGTCACGTCGCGCAATACCGTTCCATACGAAGCTGGTCTGGCCAGTTCGTCCTCGGCTTTCGCCGCGCTCGCCTTGGCCGCCTCGCATGCCGCTGGTCTGCGGCTGAATGACACGGAACTTTCCCGTCTGGCCCGGAGGGGGTCGGGATCGGCATCCCGCTCTGTTTTCGGTGGTCTGGCGGTTTGGCATGCCGGGCACGACGATGCGTCCTCATATGCCGAAGCGGTCGATTGCCCGCTGGACCTGGCCATCGTTGTCGTGCTGATTTCCGGAAAGCCGAAGAAGATATCCAGCAGGGAAGCCATGCGGCGGAGCGTCGAGACCTCGGATCTGTATGATGCGTGGGTTCGTGCGAATCCCCGCGACCTTGAACGCGCGTTGAAGGCGGTCAAGGCAGGGGATATCACAGCCCTGGGCGAGGTCGCTCAAGGGAATTTCCTGGGCATGCACGCCACGATGATGACCGCGAAGCCGCCGGTGATGTACTGGATGCCCGGCAGTGTCGAGGCGCTGCAGGCGGTGGACGAGTTGAGACAGGACGGGCTTCCCGCCTGGGCTACGATGGATGCCGGACCCAATGTGAAGGTGCTGACGACCGCGGCTGACGCTAGGCGCGTAGAGGATGAGTTGCGCCTCAGGCTTCCGCGATGTGCAATCCATACGCACCTCGCAGGCCCGGGGGTACGGTTGCTGTAGGCCTTGAACGGTGAGCGACGAGCAGGAGTCTGAGTGCGAGTGCGTATTGCGCGCGCTCGGGATCGACGGAGATGCGACGAGGGAATGGGTATGGAAAGCGCAGATGACGTGATCACGGCGAAAGCGCCGGGCAAATTGTATGTTGCCGGAGAGTATGCCGTTGTGGAAGCCGGCTATGCCTCGGTTCTGATCGGCGTCAATCGCTTCCTGACCGTTACGGCCAGACAGGCCGAGTCATCGGGATGCATCACTTCGACGAGGTTCCCGAACTCTCCGATAACGTGGAAGCGTGAGAACGGTTCTCCTGTCGTGATTGAGGGGAATCCCGATTCGGCGGCTTTCATACTGAGCGCAGTTTCCTATGTCGAGCGGCTGGTTCTCGAAGAGGGCGGCACGCTCAGGTACTTCGACCTCGATGTGAGCAGCGGTTTGGATGATGCCTCCGGCAGGAAGTTCGGCCTGGGTTCTTCGGCTGCCGTGACGGTGGCCACGGTAAGAGCGGTATCGGGCTTGTACCATCTCGAGTTGGATGATTTGCGGGTGTACCAGCTGTCCTTCCTTGCGGCGCATGCCATACAGCCATCGGGTTCGGGCGGAGACATCGCCGCCGCGACCTTTACCGGTTGCATAGCCTACCGTTCCCCGGATCGACTTTGGCTGACGCGATTCCAGCGTGAGAAGGCTCGGCTTGCGCGGCCTTTGCGAGCCGTGCTGGACGAACATTGGCCTGGCCTGGATATCGAAGCCCTGCCCTTGCCAAAGGATTCGACCTTCATGATCGGGTGGACGGGCGCTCCCGCGTCCACGCCGGAATTGGTCGGCAAAGTGCAATCCACGGTCAAGGGTGGCACCAGTCATGATTCCAAGGAGTACCGCCTGTTCCTTGACCGCAGCGATGCCTGCGTGGAAAACCTCAAACAATCCCTCCGACGCGGTGATATTCCGGCATCGCAGCAGGCCATCCGCGAGGCGCGTGCAACACTTGGCTACCTTTCCTCGATCAGTGGCACGATTATCGAAACTCATCGTCTGCGCAGTCTCGTGGACATCGCCGAACGGCACGGTGCAGCCGCGAAAAGTTCGGGTGCGGGCGGCGGCGATTGCGGTATCGCCATCTGCGGGCCGAATGCCGACCAGGAGGCGATTCGCAAGGGGTGGGAGCGTGAAGGCATTCAGGCACTGGACATGACTGTCTATGATTCCAGCACTGACGAAGCTTCCGGGAGCGGCGACGGGGCGAGTCCACGAAGAGAACCGCAACAAGACGATGATGAGAGCTCCCGGCCAAGCGCGGTTTCGCAGCGCAAGATCGACCACATCCGTCTTGCGGATGGTCAACAGCGCGAGGGACGTTCCAACGCTTTCGACGATGTCAGCTTCATCCATCACGCTTTCGCCGATATGGCTACTGCCGATGTGGATTCGGGCACTCGGGTGTGCGGGACCTCGTGGACTTCGCCCTTCTACATCAATGCGATGACCGGCGGTTCCGACAAAAGCGCCGAAATCAATACGGCTCTGGCTCGCGCGGCATCGCACACCGGCTTGGCAATCGCCTCGGGTTCGCAGCATGCGGCGTTGCGGGATGCGTCGTTGACCGGCAGCTTCACCACCATTCGAGAGCACACCTCCGGGGTGGTGTTCGCCAATGTCGGACCTACCGTCAGCCCGGAACAGGCAGCAGATGCGGTGACGATGCTTGAAGCCGACGCCTTGCAAATCCATGTCAACGTGGCTCAGGAAATAGTCATGCCCGAAGGCGATCGGGACTTCACCTCATGGAAGGACCGGATAGCCGCCATCATCGCTGCGGTCGGGGTGCCGGTGATCGTGAAGGAAGTAGGCTTCGGCTTGAGTGCGAGAAGCATCGACGCCATTGAATCGCTTGGCGCGATGGCGGTCGATGTGAGCGGTCAGGGCGGCACGGATTTCGTGAGTATCGAAAACAGCAGGCGGCAACGTTCCGAGTTCTCGTATCTTGAAGGATTCGGCCAATCGACGGTGCTGTGCCTGCTCGACGCGGGGCAGCGCTCGCATATCGCGCAAAGCCATATGGAGCTGCTGGCATCGGGTGGCGTGCGCAACCCCTACGATGTGTTGAAGTCATTGGCCTTAGGTGCCCGCGCAGCGGGGGTTTCCGGCCACTTCCTGCACACCTACCTGGAATCCGGATATCAGGCCTTGGTGGATGAAATCCAATCGTGGCAAGGGCAGATTCGTTCCCTGATGACTCTCGTCGGAGCGCATACGGTAGCCGATCTGCAGCGTTGTGACGTTCTGATAACCGGTGGCACCCGTGAGCAGGCCGAACTGCTGGGAGTGCGCTGCAGTGAATTCGCCCGACGCGGGTAGCCGGTGGCTGGACGAGTGCCGACCTGCCTCTGTCCCTGATGCTCATGTACTTGGCAGAGAGTACGCGTCGTTTCAGTTACGGTCTTGCTACGATGGTCTCAGGGAGCATGCATACGCCGCCATCTGAGTGCAGTGAAATGGGTGGAAGATGCCGAGCCGTGCATGATGGTCAGGCCTGTGCCCTCTGAAGGGGGTGGGTCGCAAACAAGAGAGAGAACACAATGGGTGACACGAACAATCCTTATGGATCACTGCCTCCTGAAGACGCCAACGAGCATTCAGAGGATGCCGAGGCGAACTCCTCGAAAGGTGAAGAGGGAAAGAAGTCGGTCTGGTCCGACGGCTTCGAGCAGCAGGCGCAACGTCCATGGCAGACATCCGAGAACCAGCAAAGCAGCTCTGATGATTCCGGACAGGCGAATACCTACCAGCAGCCGCAGAATTATGCGAACAACGGCGCACAACAGCCTGACTCACAACAGTATGGTGCACAGCAGTACGGCACCGGACAGCCCGGTGCCTCTCAACCCGGTGCTTCTCAACCCGGTGCCCAGCAGCCATCCGGTCAATTCAACGGAGCCTACGGTGGCAACACCAATGCAGGCAATGCCTATGGCGCCGCTCCTCAGGGTTCGTTCCAACAATCTTCGTTCCAGCAGGGAACATACCAGCAGGGCGCATACCAGAACAACGGTAACCCCGGCCCGCAAGGGCCGAACGCTCCGATGACGCATCCATATGCCATTCCGGCAGGCCGTTCAGGAGCGCCGCTCAGTGCATTGGCTGTTTCCGGTCTGGTGGTGGGAATCGTCTCGCTGGTGCTTTGCTGGCTGCTGTCCCTCCTGAATGTTCTCGTATTCGTCGGTCTGGGTCTCTCGATTGCGGGTATCGTCGCCACCGGTCCGACGAAGGGCAAGCGTGGCAGAGGCATGGCCATCGCGGGTACCGTGGTCTCGGCGGTGGCTCTTGTGCTGAGCATCGTGTTCGGCACACTGTACGTGGGCGCCTTTTCCACCGGCTTTTCTGAAGCGCTGAAGTCGCATTCCACCGATGGAAGCTACAGCTACAGCTACAGTTTCGGTTCCGACTCGGGGAAGACGGTGAACAGCGATGCAAAGATCGTGGGCTTCGATTCCGGGCAGACTGCGGTCCTCAATATAGGCGATACCTATCTCGGTACTACCGATGACGGCGAAAACGTGGTTGCCGTCGTCTATAAGATCAAGAACACCGGCAATGCCAAAATCAGCTTCCTGGATGTGGTTATGGACGTTGCCAAGCAGAACGGCAAGGAGCTGGAAGTCAATTACAGCGCCGACGACATTGCGGACGGTTCGATTGCCGATAAGGTCCAGGACTACGACGACATCGCACCCGGCCAGGAAGTGGAAGTGGTCAGGGCATACACCCTCACTGATACCACGAAGACGGTGTCGTTGACGGCAACGGGCTGGGGTTCCCATGATTCGGAGACCCTCGCCGCTGATGTCACATTGAAGTAGTTGCCTTGATGCCGTAGACACACGGTATCTATTACCGTATTGAGGTCCCCTGGGCGAGCATCGACTCGTTCGGGGGATCTTGTCATATCCGGGACAATGTCGTCACGGTCTCTGCCGGGTTGCCACGGAGCGGAACCCTGCGTGTGTGCGGTTCGTCGAAGTGGGCTGTGTCGGCGCGCAACCGGTTTTGCGATAAATTAGCCCTGCGTTCATGTGCTTTCCACTGACCGTTCTCGATGATGGCATAAACAAGACTGGGAATATTCGTCATGCTCGCAACAAGGCCGCGCGGAATATGACGCGGGTCATTGCGAGATGCATAGGGGAAACACAGGGGAGAACAGGGATGCACAAATCTCAATATCAATCGGGCATGCGTCCGAAACGAGGACGTACCCGCGCCGCGGTCGCGGCATTGGTGGCTTCGGTCATGATGATGGCTTCGGCCGTCGTCGTCCCGTCGTCATACGCGGAAGATAACACGACAGCCCAAAGCACAACGGTCTCCGCCGCTCAGGGCTTGGTCATCAACGAGGCCTACACCAGTGGTGGCAGTGCAGGAGCTCGATACAGCAACAAATTCGTCGAACTCCTGAACACGAGCGATCATGCGATTGCCTTAAGCGGCATATCGTTGCAATACCGTCCATCAAGCAGCACGACAGCCGCGCCGACAAACGTTCCACTCAGCGGAGAGCTCGCATCGAAGGGGCACTACCTGATTTCCGGCGCTTCGAACGGCACTGTCGGACAGGCATTGCCAAACGCCGACATCACCGCCTCGAAGCTGAATCTCAAGGGTACCGACGGCACGTTGGCCCTTACGCAAAGCGGTACGTCGCTCGAAGGAGTGTCGGGCGACACCAGCCAGGTTTCTGGGGTCATCGACGCACTCGGGTACGGAAGCACCAACACCTACGAGAAGCGGGCGGCCAGCGGACCTGCAAACAATCAGGACGTCAAGTCGCTGACCCGCGCCAACGGTGTCGACACGAACGACAACGGTGCCGACTTTACGTTGAGTTCCGCCATCACTCCGGAAAACAGCAAGCGGCAGACCGCTGCCGACGGCTCCGATACCCCTACGACACCGAGCGATGGTTCGAATGGCGACACTTCGACCGACCCCCAGGATATGAGCATCGAGGACATTCAGGGCACGTCATCGGAGACACCGGTCGCCAGCACCACCACCGTTCGAAGCAAGGGCGTGGTCACTGCGGCATACCCGGACGGAGGCTTCAACGGCTTCTACATCCAGACTCCGGCGACCGGCGGGGCAATTGACCTTGCGACGCATAAGGCATCTGACGCGGTGTTCGTCTATTCCGCGAGCGATGTCTCCAAGGTCAAGGTCGGGGATTACGTCCAGGTCACGGGAACCGTCACCGAATACTACGGTCTGACCGAAATCAACGCCGCCACCACCGTAGTGCTCGACGAAAAGGTGCAAAGCCCCCAGCCGGCCAAGGTGTCCTACCTGAAGACGGACGCCCAGCGCGAGACCCTCGAAGGCATGCTGATTGCGCCACAGGGCGACTACACGGTCACCGATGTCTACGACACCAACATGTACGGCGAAGTCGGTCTTGCCGCTTCGGACACCCCACTGGTCAACCCTTCCGTGAAGGGCATCAAGGGAAGCTCCACGAATGCCGCCTACCAGGCCGAAGTCGACCGTGCGGCGCAGGAAAGCGTCCAACTCGACGACGGGTCAAGCCGCAACTACCTCGATACGAAGAACACCGCCAATGCGAACATTCCGGTGCCGTATCTCTCGCAGAGCAGCCCCGCACGCGTGGGCGAGTCCGTCACCTTCACCAAGCCCGTCGTGATGGATTGGCGCAACAGCGCATGGCGCTTCCAACCCACCTCGCCGCTCACCGGCGCCAACGCAGCAGACGTGCAGCCGGTCACCTTCAGCAACACCCGAACCGAATCTCCAAGCGATGTCGGCGGCAACATCAAGCTCGGCACCTTCAACGTGCTCAACTATTTCTCCACCACTGCGGAAGAGACGGGCTGCGCGACCAGCAACGCCTACAAGGACAAAGACGGCAACCCCATCACCGCGAAGAACTGCGATGTGCGAGGCGCATGGAACACCGCGAACAAGCAGCGTCAGCTGGCGAAAATCGTCAAAGCCATCAATGCTCTGGGAGCCGACGTGGTCTCGCTCGAAGAGATCGAGAACTCAGCCAGATTCGGCAAGGACCGCGATGCCGCGCTCGCGACGCTCGTCGAGGCGCTCAACGATGCGGCGGGAAGCGGCACCTGGGATTATGTGCGTTCGCCCTCGAAGCTCCCCGGCAACGAGGATGTGATTCGCACTGCATTCATCTACAAGTCCGCCAAGGTGCAGACCGTCGGCGACTCGGAGATTCTGCTCGATTCCTCGGCTTTCGATGGCAAGGGACGCCAGCCTGACGCCCAGGTGTTCAAAGCCAAGGGCGCAGCCGACAAGGATGCCTTCCTGGTGGTGTCCAACCACTTCAAGTCCAAGGGTTCCACCGGCGCGACTGGCGACGATGTGGACCAGAAGAACGGCGCGGGAGCGTATAACGCCACGCGTACCGCGCAGGCCAAGGACCTCATCGCCTTCACCAACAAGGTCAGCAGCGAACGCGGTGTCGAGAAGGTGTTCCTGGTGGGAGATTTCAACTCCTATGAGGCCGAGGACCCTATTCAGGAGATACTCAACGCCGGATACACGAATATCAGTAACGACCTGGTCAGCGAGAAGAACGGCAAGTACAGCTACGCCTATGACGGCGGTGTCGGCTCGCTCGACCATGTCTTCGCTAACGCCGCAGCGGTCAAGATGGTGACCGGAGCCGACATCTGGAACATCAATTCCGTGGAATCGGTGGCTCTGGAATATTCCAGATACAACTACAACATCACCAACCTATACAGCGACAACGTGTATCGCGCATCGGACCACGACCCCGTTGTGGTGGGTCTGAAGACCTCCGACGATGCAGCATCCACGAAGACCACGGTGAATCTGCTGGGCATCAACGATTTCCACGGGCGCATCGATGCCAACACGGTCAAATTCGCCGGAACCATCGAAGGTCTCAAAGCCCAATACCCGAACAACTCGCTGCTGATTTCGGCAGGCGACAACATCGGGGCCTCGCTGTTCGCCTCATCCGTGCAGAACGATGAGCCGACCCTGCAGGTGCTCAAAACCCTGGGGCTCAAAGTCTCCTCAGTGGGCAATCATGAATTCGACAAGGGTCTGAGCGACCTGACGGATCGCGTCGAAAAATCGGCGAACTTCGACTATCTCGGCGCCAATGTGTACAAGAAAGGCACCAAGACGCCGGTGTTGAAGGAATACAGCATTCAGGAGGTCGACGGCGTCAAGGTCGGTGTCATCGGAGCGGTCACTCAGGAAACACCCACCCTGGTTTCGCCCGGGGGAGTGTCCACCATCGATTTCGGTGATCCGGTCGAAGCGGTCAACAGGGTCGCGGCGCAACTCAGCGACGGCGATGAGTCGAATGGCGAAGCGGATGTGATCGTCGCCGAATATCACGACGGTGCAGGTGCGGGCGAGCCCGACGGCGCCACGCTCGAGCAGGAGATTGCGTCCAGCCCCGTATTCTCCAAAATCGTCAAGGACACCTCGTCAAAGGTATCGGCCATATTCACCGGTCACACCCATAAGGAATACGCCTGGGAGCACAACGGTCGCCCGATCGTGCAGACCGGCGATTACGGCACGAACGTCGGCCAGATCGTCCTCGAATACGACAGTGCGACGAAAGCAGCGACCGCGAAGCTCTACCGTAACGTGCCTCGCGTCACGACCGATGATGCCGAACTGGTCGCCCAGTATCCGGCCGTCGCCAAGGTCAAGACCATCACCGACGAAGCGCTCGCCCATGCCAAGCAGAAGGGCGAGGAGAAGGTGGGGTCGGCTTCGACGGACATCACCACGGCCTTCGTCGACGGTAAGCGTGATGACCGCGCATCCGAATCCACACTGGGTAATCTGGTCGCCGATTCACTGCTCTCGTCGCTTGGCGACTCGGAGCGTGGCGGGGCCGAAATCGGGATCGTGAATCCCGGCGGCCTGCGCGACGAACTCTACAAGGGAGACATCACCTACGCCGAGGCGAACGCGGTGCTTCCCTTCCTGAACAATCTGTGGACGACGACGCTGACCGGCGCCCAATTCAAGGAGGTGCTCGAAGAGCAGTGGCAGTTGGACGCCAAGGGCAATGTGCCTTCGCGACCATACCTGCAGCTCGGGGTTTCCAAGAACGTTTCGTACACCTATGACCCGGATGCGGCCCAAGGCAGCCACATCACGTCCATCACCGTCAACGGCAAGCCGATAGATATGAACGCCGAATACCGCATAGGCTCCTTCAGCTTCCTGCTGCAGGGCGGCGACAACTTCCGCACGCTGGCCAAAGGCAAGGACACCAGGGATTCCGGTCTTGTGGACCGCGACGCCTGGATATCCTACATTTCGCAGAATTCGCCGCTTTCCGCAGATTACGCTCGGCGTTCGGTGGCGGTCAAAGGCCTGCCGAGCAGCGAAGTGAAGGCAGGAGCCAGCTTCACGGCGGACTTCTCCAAGCTCTCCCTGACCTCAGTGGGAGCTGCCCAGGAGACGCAGCTCGTGGCAAGCATCAACGGTGTGGAAGTCGGCAAGAGTGATGTCGCCGATGGAAACTCCCAGCTGACCGTGACTATTCCAGCCGGAATATCGGGTGGGCTGACCTTGCAGGTCAAAGGTGTGAGCACGGGTCTGACGATGAGCTATCCGTTGACCGTCGCCGCCGCTTCGAACGATGGCGGGACGAAGGAGGATCCCAAGCCTCAGAATCCGCAGGCTCCCCAGAACCCCTCGAAGGAGGGCGATGGGAAGACCCAAGGTGCCGATGCGGCGAAGACATCCGCCGAAGCCGGTGCGAACGCCGCCGCCAAGCGGAACCTGGCGACGACCGGAGCAGACGTGTCGCAGGCAGGGCTCATCGTTCTGGCCCTGTTCATGGCTTGGGGAGCCTGTGCACTCAGCGTGAAGGCCCTGCGTCAGCGCGACGGAACTCGCTGACCGAAACACTCGCTGGCCGACATGTCCGCTGAGCGAGTGCAGGAGCAGTAGCCGGCATCGGACCCGCCCACAGTTGATACTGCGGGCGGGTCCTGCCCGTGTTGGCGGCAATAATCGTCCGTTTTGCCCTGGATATCGCACCATCCGCCCGAATTTTTCGTGTGTGTAGGGATTCTGGCGTGCATAAGGCCTACCTCGAATCAAGTAATGGCGGAATTGCGGCATTCTTAAACTCAGCAATAGGTGGTCTCAGCATCAATCCCTACACAAATATGCTCTCACTGCATGTTCGGGGTACCGTTGTGATGGCCGATGCCCATGATTACTTGAAGCTGTGATATTCGAACGCGAGAAGGGAAGCGTGACCGTGACAAGACCTGCAACAGGCAAGGATGAGAAGCTCGAAGCACTGAAGGCTGAACGCAGAAAGCAGACGCTTATTGGAGCACTGGTCTGTGCACTGGTTGTCGCGCTGGCGCTGGTGATTTTCGTGGTCGTGCACTCGCAACCGCAATCGGGCACTGCGGTCGACCAGGCCTATGCCAAACTGCAGCAGGTCACCGATAAGCCAAGCATTGCCACGAAGCAGGGTGGCGTGCTGATTTCCGCGGACGGCACCCCCAAGAAACATGTGCCCACAATCGAGATGTACCTCGACCCCTTGTGCCCGGCATGCGCTCAGGTGGACCGTGCGCTGAACCCGACTTTGCAGAAGCTTTTCGAGGCAGGGCAGATTAATGTCGATGTTCATGCGGTGACCTTCCTCAACCGTGCATCGAGCGATAAGTACTCGACCCGTGCGGCCTCGTCTCTGGCGTATGTGGCGGAACACGACCCGAAGCATGCGATTGCTTTCATCGGTGAGCTCTACGCCGAGGATTATCTGCCATCCGAAAGCAACTACACCTCTACCAGCGACGCTCAGATCGCGCAGCAGGCCGTCAAGGCGGGAGTCAGCCAGGGTATCGCAGAGGCCTCCGTTACCAGTGGGTATGGGAGTTGGGTCGATAGAGCAACCACGTACACGATTGACCGCACGGAACTCATTCAGAACGGCAGCAGCGGCTTCACCACACCTCTGTTCAGAATCAACGGCCATATCTGGGAGCGGCAGCAGATTGACAATGCCGACCTTCCCGAGGCTTTTGCCAAGAGCCTGGGTCTCTCGGCGTCGGATGTCGGCAACGCCAAGGTGCTGCCAAGCATCGGTGCCGATGGTGCGATTGCCTGATGTGAGCGTGTGAGCGTGTCAGAGTGTCAGGGTGCTCCGGAGGAAAGTTCACTGAATGCGAACGAGTAGCCCTGCCTTTACGATGCGAAGACAGGGAATCCGGTTCAGGATGATATATCGGATGTACAAAAAATCGTACATCGGATGTACAAAAAATCGTTTTGCGAGCATTGGCTGAACAGATGACTTGCTTTCGTGAGGCGAAGGCCAGTGCTAGAAATCGGTCGACTGAGGGGTCGCCGCGTTCAGTTTCTTCCATTTTCTGATTTTGGTGCGGAAGGATGTGAAAGGAGCGACGGTGTTGATGTGTATCCACTTCCACACCGGCCAGTTGGCGGGAGTCGAAGCAGCCCATGCTCTGCCGCCGGCTGTGAACAGTTCGGTGTCTGAGTAGGAGTCGGTCATCGAAATCATCTCGTCGACAGTTTCTCGGAATTGTGCGGTGAGTTCTGCAATGCCGCAATCGGCATATTCGTCATAGAAATGCTGGTACAGTCCGCCGAGAGCATTCCATCGGTATTCCGGATGGGGAGTCACCACCTTGTGGCCTTCGCTCTCTTCCCGCTCCCATCCGAGCAGCAGGCGCATCCAGCCGAGTTGGTAGGCAATCATCTGAGCGGGAGTCCGGTCAACACCGTCAACAATCAGGTCTTTTTCGGTGTCTGTCACCTCCGAGAATTCATTGATGAACAGCTCTGCCCGTTTGCGGATTTCACCGATGAGTTCCTGTTTGCCGTCGTATGCTCGCATCGCCTGCATTCCTCTCGCGTGTAGGTCCGTGGTCGTACCGTCCTCACCTGAATCCTACCGAATGCATATGCAAAACCAGTGGGAAATGACAGCTGCAGATGTGGAATTACAGAATGAGATGCCGTGCTTCGTCCCACATGTATCGCATGTATCTGCGTTCTGTGTCAGTAGAGTCTCGATTCATGGCGATGAATCAAACGCGCCGACAGCATCGTCGGTTTCGGATTCCATCCGAACGGCACCCTCAACGGGTGCATGGGTTTTATGATGTATATTAGCCAAGCTGATTATAATAATACGACATGACCAGAAAGGAAGCCTAGTGGATGCGGTGTTCCTGTTTGTGACGATGGTCATCCCCAAGGCGGGTGCGGTAGTCCTTGGTTTGCCGCTCACCCTGAATCTCTTGCTGCTGTTGTGCGTGGTTATGATCAACGTAAATCATGCCATTCTGGCGGTGCAGTCTTTCAAGGATTTCGGCGTCGTCTATGTGATGCTGGGCATATTCGTCGTGACTACGATGTGCCTGAGTCTGGCGTCCGGTGTGAGTCCTTTTCAGTTGTCCCAGATGCTGGTAGTCCTCATCTCGCCGCTTGCGGCGGTTTCAGTATCGCGCATTCGACCTGAGCTGATGTTCAAACTGGTGTGTGTCGCAGTGATAGTGGTGAACGCGTATGGCATGATTCAGTTCATCGGGGGCATCAGCAGAATGACGATACCTGGTCTGACAGTTACCTATGGTCAAAATATTGAGATGAAGAACATTGGGTACGACGGTTCTACCGACGGAGGAAACAAGATTCCGTCGACCTACCAGAACGGCAACAGCGTCGGCATCTTCAATGTGCTGGCGGTCTCGTATCTGCTGTCCTTCGTTTCCCTGGGCCTCTGGAAACGAACCCGAATTCTCGGCGTCATGTGTGGCCTTGTTGGATTGCTGCTCTGTGGTTCACGCTCGATACTCATCCCCTTCGTAGTGGCGTTCGCGGTGATGATTACAGCGTTTCTGAAGGAACTCCCCAAAGGCAGAAGAACAACCGCAACAACTGTTGTGACGGTCGGCAGTCTTGTGTTGCTTGTGCTTCTCGCCTTTCAACGGACCATCCTCGAACAGTTCTGGCAGAGAAACATTTGGCAGACCATCGAGGACCCGACTGCAGCAGGAAGGACAGGACAATGGGCGAGTTCCATCAAGGCAATGCACTCGCTTGACCTGCCGCAACTGCTCAGGCTCTTCGCTTTCGGTAAGGATTCCTCGATGCAGATAGGGGGAGAGGGGCTTCCTGCATTCTTCTTCACTTTCGGTATCGTCGCTACCGTACTGTTCTATGGCGGGCTGATGTTGGTTGTGTATCGTTGCTGGAATTTCAGGAGCGGCCGGCCCTTAGCGCTTGGGCTGCTTTGCGTCGTTGTGGCTTTCTGTGTGGACACCACGTATTTCTATCCCCCGAATCTGATGATGTTCTTCATCTTCGCGATGACGGTGGTGCGGGTACGTGATGGTGAGTCGAATCCGGTCCTCGTCTAGGAACTGGGCTCCAGTCCGCCACTCTATTCTTTTGGGCCTTCGGGGTTGCTATTCCGAGAACGGTGTTCTGATAGGCGCACTTGCCAAGTATGAACCAGGTCAAACAATCGATTGAAGAGTCTGCCTTTATGCCGGTCGATGGTGATGGCAAAGAGTGGTTGTCTGATGAGGATGTCAATGAGGATGCCAAATAGAGTGATGAGTATTATGACTCCGAAGGCATAGGGAAACAACCACGGTGACCGGTACCATTCCCCCACAGGGAACAGGTGCTCCCATAGCAACTGTCTGACGCTGGGATACACGTGGATCAGGTACACGGCGAAGGTTCCCGATGACAAAACGTTGACGACTCGGCTGGTGAAGTGCATCCGTGAGCATATGAGAAGCAGCCCAAGCGCGATTGACAATGTAATCGGACTCAGGGGTATCGATGCGATTCTTCCTCCGGTTACAGGCTCATTGAGAAATTCTCCGATGATATCCATAACGTATACGCTCAGCAAATTCAACGTGACGCCAAATGCCAGCATAGCGTAGGAACATTTTTTTGAGAGTATAAATCTCGGTCGATACCATCTAATAAAGGCAATGATTATGTAGATGACCACGAATCTTGTGATGCCTGGGAGAGTATCCAGAGCATAGCCGAGGATTACAGGTTGAATGCTGAAAAAGGCCAGAGAAAGAACGATAAGCATCGCGTGATTTCGTTTGGACAGCGCTCTGAGGCCTTGGGTCAGAAAGGGCCAAAGGAACAGGAATTGCAGATAGCTCGTCACATACCACCACAAGTTGGTTGATGAAGGGAAGAGCGAACTGAGCATCAATGAAAATGACGCCTGTTTGGTGGTCAAAGTCGTTATTGCGAACAGGCAGATTGAGTAACAAAGAACCTGTCGCTCCAGTAGCCATGCTTTGCGTGAGGCTCGTTTTAGCGAGACATGCTCTAGGCAAAGGAACCACGAGGAAATCATGAATAGTAATGTCACACCAAGTTGGCCCGTTGGAGCGAAAAGCGACTGCACTATGAATTTTGTAAGGTCAAATGGCTGATGTTCGAAGGAAAAGGAAGCGGTGTTTTGGCTCAGGGATGAGAAGTGGGCGCCTACGATTGCCAGCATCGCGATAATGCGAAGCGCCTCAAAGGGCGACTGGCGAACCGTTCTGGCGAACCGTTCTTCGCGGGGGGGGGGGCTGGGCAAGGGCATGAGCGAACCTCTGGCGTAAGGCATTCGATTATAAATATATACAGTATATATGAAATTGTGCCGTTGTGATTCAGGCCCTGTCTGAGGTCGCCGAGAGGGATGCATTTTTGCTAATTCGACAAGTATGCAACCGCAGCACCAGATGAAGTAGCAACAAACAAGGTAGTGAAACTTTCAAGAATTCCGTTTCGGTGAAGCTCCAGATTGTACTGTTGCGACAGGTTTCAAATATCTCTTAGCTATGTTTTTCGACTCGCGTTTGGTATGCAGCCAATAGTTCTATGAGTTTTTCTAGTTGTTGTAGTGATAACGCACTGGTGTTGCCGGCATCGTATCCATCGGCATATTCTTTCTGGAAGACGCTGAGTTTCTCGAAAATCGGGATTGGCACTACCTTGCAGTCGTATTCCAGACCGAGTATGCATGCATGCATCCGGCAAGAGACGACGAGTTGGGTTTTCGAGAGTAGGGCGATAAACGAAGTGAGGCTTGGGGCATCGATATATCTTGCATCAAGACCATGCTCAGTCGCATACCGAGCTAGTCTGTTGGCGGTATCTACATCCTCACGTGTCGTTGTGGTGAAAGCAACTCTGGCTGTGGGAGAGGTGTGCTGTGTTATAAGGCGCAATATGTAATCGAAATACTCCTCCTCTGAGGCCACACCGAGGAATGTCGATAAAGAAACCGAATATGCCATCGGTACGCATAGCGTTAGGTCCCGCTTGTACTGGACAGAGGTATCTTCAGAGGCAATCGAGCGGTAAGAGAAAACAACGTCGGGCGCATACTGAACATCACTGATATGAAAAGCGTCCTGTAGAAAATTCTGTGTTGAGTGGTCTCGTACAGATATATAAGAGCATTTTTCTAGCGCCTGAATATATCTGCTATCAAAACGTGGGTGTCGCGTGGAGTCGCGGCTGACGCCGACGACAACAATCGGGATGCCGCGTTTGTGCAATTCTCTGGTCCAGCAGAAGAACGCCGAGTTCAGACCCGGATGTTGCCCTATAAGCAGTTCACCGCCACCGATGACTGCGGCGGTGACGGCATCGGTTTTCAGGTATCGTCGTATCCGCAAGGTGTTTAGTAGGTCAAGTATCGCTTCGATGTGTAATACGCACTTTCCGACGAATGATCTGATCGGCAATGGAAGATGTGAGAAGTACTCCACACGGTCTTCGAAAGGCCTGCAGATTACATCGATATCGTGGTTCTTCAGGAATGTTGTAATGACTGTGTTGATGGCGACGTCCCCGAGGTTCGAAGTATGTCCCTGATTGATGAGCAATACTCGTGGCATGTCATGATGCCTTTCTGAGAGATTCCACAGCTTCGATGAAAGGCGCCATTCTGTCAGGTCTCGCATAAGAATCAGACGACGATAGCTTATACACTGTGGTTTGCCTGGGTAACGTTGTTAGCAGCGACCAGAATTGGCTTGTAGGAGCTTGTTCGAGTTGCGGTCTGAGCATTTCGCATTCCGTGTTGTTGGGTGGGAGTTGGTTGAATTCTTTGCTGATGGTGGGGATGTCTTCTCGTGCGATTTTGGCGAAGTGGTTGATGAGCAGGTATTCGAGCACCATGTCGTATCGGTTGAAGTACTCGGTGTAGATTGCTTTGAGGAATTTGAACAGCAGCGAGTGCGGCTGGGCGGCCATGAAATAACTCTCCCACACTGTAATATCCACGCATTTCGGTTCCA
Source organism: Bifidobacterium crudilactis (assembly GCF_000738005.1). Lineage (NCBI taxonomy): Bacteria > Bacillati > Actinomycetota > Actinomycetes > Bifidobacteriales > Bifidobacteriaceae > Bifidobacterium > Bifidobacterium crudilactis. Next base: position 378,041 of record NZ_JHAL01000001.1, read on the forward strand.
TGGGAAAATTCGGGTTGAGTCCTGTGGCGTTCCAGAAGGGTCTGGTGAATATCTCGTCGGGCAATGGTGCGGTCAGGAGCACCGTCGCGTCGAGCCAGCAACCCCCATACTGTTCGAGTAATGCGAAGCGAATGTAATCGGTAAAGTGTGCGGCTCCGATGTTGTGTTGTCTGTACAGTTCGAGGACACGGGGACTGATGTCGACGTATTGGTTGATGGTGTCGAGTGAGACGACGTGAACGGGGTGTGTGCCGGCGTGGGCTTTGGTGTTGGCGATAAGGGTCGCAATAAAAGGCGGAGCGTTCTGCTCCCCTTGGAGCCAACACATCCAGATAGGCGCAGTAGAAATGTTGCCATGAGCGACTGCGGTTTCTTCCAGGCCTTTCCACCCGTCGGTGAAGGGGCCAAACTCACGACGCAGAAAACGTTGAAATTCACGGTTTCTTTGCTGGTTTATCCATGTTGAATAGGGTGTTCCAAGTATCCGATTGGTGACTTCTGCCAAATAATTGAGAGCGATGATTCCTAAGAACAGCGGTGATACATCTGTAGCGTATCTCATTAGTCGCAAGAGCCGCCTGCGTATAGTTGACATCATAGTTCCTTATGAATATTCGGGGCGCTTCTATCGAATCAATGTGCGCTGTTCTTCGCTATTGCCGTATCGGTGAATAGTTCCTGTATGGCTTGGATGAGTGCATCAACATTGTTTCCGCGCGAGTAAGGGTCTCCCTCGGTATGGGATAGCTTAAAGAGGTATGTATCGGCGGGCAAAGCATCAAGAATATTTCTGTATTCAGTTGACGGTGCACGGATTAATCTGGGTCTGAGCATTTCGCATTCCGTGTTGTTGGGCGGGAGTTGGTTGAATTCTTTGCTGATGGTGGGGATGTCTTCTCGTGCGATTTTGGCGAAGTGGTTGATGAGCAGGTATTCGAGCACCATGTCGTATCGGTTGAAGTACTCGGTGTAGATTGCTTTGAGGAATTTGAACAGCAATGCGTGCGGCTGGGCGGCCATGAAATAACTCTCCCACACCGTAATATCAACACAAAATGGGACGAAGAATGTCGCAGGGTTGAGTCCTGTCGCGTTCCAGAAGGGTCTGGTGAATATCTCGTCGGGCAATGGTGCGGTCAGGAGCATCGTCGCGTCAAGCCAACAGCCACCATACTCTTCCAGGAGAGCGAAGCGGAGCATGTTGGCTACGACATTTGCTCCGATTTTGTGTTGTTTGTAGAGTTTGAGGATTTGTGGGTCGATTTCGACGTATTGGTTGATGGTGTCGAGTGAGACCACGTGGACGGGGTGTGTGCCGGCGTGGGCTTTGGTGTTGGCGATGAGGGCAGCGATGAGCGGAGGTGCGTTCTTCTCTCCTTGTAGCCAGAACATCCAGATGGGTGCCGTTGAAGGATCGGCGAAGGGGACGGCGGTCTCTTCCAAGTCTTTCCACTGGTCGACGAAAGGGCCAAACTCGCGACGCAAAAACCGCTGAAACAGACCATCCCTGTATCTGTGAATCCTATGGCGGCAATAGGTGTTGGTGATTTTATGTGCGTATCGATCTACACGGGTCACTCGTCCAAGAAGATAGAACCAGAGAGAAACCTGCCGTGAGTGGTAATACAGGTTGTGAGCCTTTTGCCTTATTGCCGTAATCATTTGTATTCCTCGCATTGTTTGCTTCACTTGCTCTTCGCTGGACGGACTGATTGTGCCAGTCTTATTTCTTTGGCAATCGGATGCGCTGAAGCAGTATCTTCATGTCGGATCTGAGAGCGATAAATGCCAAGACCGCAATGATGAAGAAAATGCATAGTGAAAGGTAGGTATTGCCTCGCACTTGAAAAGATGCGCTAACCGCTTGAATGGACAGTAGTAATGCCCCGATGGTGAAGAAGAATGAATCGATCGGGATTTTCATAATTGTACGTGCCATGATGACGCGGACACCGAAAACCGTGGCGTTGCTTACAGTAAGAGCCAGGCTGGCTCCTTGCAGCCCTAATTTGGGTATTAGTAACCATGTGAGACCGGCACATAGGATAGCCCCGACAACAGTCGTCTTCATAATAAGTGATGTCCTCATGCTTGCCGCGTACACGGTTGAATAGAATGAACTGAGTTGGCTGAAATAGACGGCTACGAGTAACAGCGGAGCTAAAGTCCAAGCGGAATAAAATTGCCGCTGGAATAATATTGAAGCCAGCATTGGGCTAAGTATGATAAGCGCCGATATGCACACAGTGAGCACTGCATTTAGGCTCTTGAACACGGTCCCGAAAAAGTGTGCAGCTTCTTTGCTCCCATACTCTTGATATGCCGAGAGTTGCCATGCGCGAGAGAACAGTCCATAAGCGGCAGCAAGAATGTTGGGAATTTTGCCAGCGGCGGCGAATAATCCGGTTGCTGCAACTCCCAGCATCCCCGTGATGAAAAAACGATTAATGCTGGTGCTCATCCACCAGAGCAGAGCATCGGGAACCAGTGGAAGGCAATAGCGAAGCATCTTTTTCGAGATGATGAACAGTTGCCCCGAATCTCTCAAGTGCAGTTGGATTTGGAGATATATCTTTCCCGGGAAGAGGTAGCAGAAAACGCTGAAACCATAACCGATTATCAGCGATCCCCAATACCCTTGCACTCCCCAATCCAACACGGCGATAAAAACCGCCGCTGCCCCTCCCATTATTGTCGAACTGATAATTGAGATTCCCGCGATGAGTTTGATTTTGTTCAACGCCCGTGCGACCTGGCTCAGATATTCTGTCAGCACATTGAGCACAAACATTACAAAAAACTCAGCTTTGTATTCCCCTAATCCGCCAAAAATGCCCAAGTTCAACAGGGGAGGGCAGCAGCTGATGCGAGGCATCCGCCAAGAGTAACCAGTAAACCAATACTTATGCATTCCTGAGGTTTGTCCTTGCCTGCAAGAACGAATCTCATAGTCGCATCGCCTATGCACAGAGTCATCATAGGCAAGAGTAATGAACTGGTTGCGATGCCCAAGTCGGTCATCCCAAACTCCGCTTTGGATAGATATCCGGTATATAGAGGGATGAGAATGAAAGTGATGAGTTTTGTGGAGACGGTGCTCAAACCGAACAGGCCGATATTCGTCACAAGATTCTTATATTTGCCCAAGGGTAACCATAACCGAGGGCCGTAGGGCTTTCATTATGGATTTTCCTTCCATGCCAAAGGTCTCCTCTGCGCTAGAAATCGGTACTGCTCCGATTGTCGTCATTGCAAAAACAGTCATATTGTATGATTATTTACAATAAACCAAAACATTACCATGTTCGAAAGTGGAGGGTCATGCTCACTGCTGTGTCGCCGTTTGCGAGTTCGACTTCACCCATGGAGGCAAGGGCATGACAGCTATTTCGATAGTGATTCCCGTTTATAATGTTGAGCAATATCTCGAGGAATGCATTGAATCGGTGCTTACGCAAGACTATGAGGACTTCGAGCTCCTGCTCATCGATGATGGTTCTACTGATGGGTCGGGAATCATTTGCGATAAGGCTGCGGATAAGGACACCAGAGTTCGAGTGTTCCATAAACAGAATGGTGGTGTTTCAGATGCACGCAACTTCGGAATGGAGCGTGTGCGTGGGCAATTCGCCTTATTCGTAGACGCCGATGATACTTTGCATTCGTCCGCAATGAGCAAATCCATGGAGGTGTTGGCTTCCTCGGAATCGAAAGCCGATTGTTTGGTGTTCACCTATTGGTTGACTGATGAAACAGGTGAACACCGATATAGCGATTTCGAGGCGGGGTCATTTCCTCAAGAAGGAGTTGTCACCGGGAAACAGGCATTAGAGGTGCTGCTCAAGGATAAGATTCAGAATTATATTTGGAGAATATTATTCGCGGTGAGTATTTGGAAATCCAATACCATCGTTCTGCCGGTCGGGCAGATTTATGAAGATGTCTTTGCTCTGTATCGCATCTTCCTCGGTTCCCGAAATGTCATTTTCATGAACCAATGTTTGTATAACTACCGTCAACGAAGTGATTCTTTTATGCACAGGCCGTCCTTGAGCGGTGTTCTGCAATACAGGAACGCCTTCATTCAGCGGAGTCATGATCTGTGCGCGCAAATACCAGGGCTGTCCTCACTGTGTCGAGCGCAGATTTACAAGGCGCATTATCGTGTTGTCATATATATGCTTCGAAATGGCATGATGTGCAATCAACAGGAAATTGATTTGCTGCGTGAGTCGATTCACGCCCTGAAATCGGAAAAGTTCCGAGGGGATATACCCTCAGTTTTCTCTTTGAAACAGAAACTCACGGTGTCGTTGTTGAGATATTGCCCTGTGAACGTACTGTTGGGGGCAATCCGCCTCATGCGGAAAAGAGCCCACTTGGGGTGATGATTGATGTGTCGGTATCTGAGATGACTGGTTCGTCTTTCGTCGGTCAACACCCAAGAAGCTGATGCAGCTGGAGCAAATACTGTTCTTGCCTTGCCGAAGGTTTGCTTGTGCACTTCGCTTCCCTGTCGGGTGCTTCGAGATTCATATGCTTTTTAGCCGCCAACTCCCGCATCGCCGCAGTCAGATTCCGGACCAGGTCTTCGTCGCGTTCGAGAATCGCCACTCTGCCTTCGTTGACATATTCGGGTATGCCTCCGGAGCGCGTGGTGATGAGCGCTCGCCCGGAGGCCAGTGCTTCGATGACGGCGAGCGGGGCAGGGTCGTCCCATATGGACGGCAGGCAGCAGATGTCCGCCAGCGCGTAGATTCCGGGCATCTGTGAGTACTCGACGAATCCGGTGAACAGGATGCGTTTGCCCGCGCGTTCGGCGAGTCTGCGTAGATGCTCTTCGAAGGGACTGACGATGTCGGTGTCGACGAAAAACGAGCCTGCGATCACCAAACGAGAATCTGGAATATCCGCCTGATTGAATGCCTCCAGCAGTTCCGCCGCGCCCTTTTCCGGAGTCAACCGGCCGCTGAACAGAAATACCGTTTCGCTGCTTCTGATACCCAGTTTCCGGCGCCATGCGATTCCCGCTTGTTGCGTCGCCGGATTATCGGGATTGAAGGCATCCGTATCCACGCGATTGCGCCACACCGCACGTTGGTCCTTGCGAAGAGGGCCGATGCGCTCTTCAAGTTTGTCGATGATGAACTGCGAGACGCCCAGAACCTTGCGCACCTGCCGTATTTCCTTGGTACAGCCGAAGGTGCCGGTGACCTCATTGTGTAGATGGTAGTAAATCTTTCCTGCATAGCGTCGCGCGTTGCCGAACAGCTTGAACACGGCGAACAGCGTCGCATGGTTCTCAATGATGATGGCATCGGCTGCCGCATCATCGCTGACATTTGCCAGTTTCTTCGCCACTGCACGGATGTACCACAAGCGTTGCGCGATGAAACGGTAGCTCATGAGTTTCTGTTTGCGCAGTATGTATTTGGCGCCCCAGTAGATGCAGCAGTCCACAGCCCGAATCGGGATGGGTATGGGGATGAAAACACACTGAGTGCGGTGGTATTCCAGTGAGGCGTCGACTGCCTGCGGGGTCCGAACCGAATACACGGTGAAGTCGAAGACTGGATGTCTCTCATTCTGACGAATCAGCATCGTGTCAAGCGCTTCGACCGCCCCGCCCGAGGTATTCGGCACGGGGAGGTAGCCCGAAGTGACGATGGATACCCTGGTCTTTGCGGAGTTCATGAGCGCCGAACCGTCTGTATGGGTGGAAACGCATCGGGGCAGGCATCAGAGCGTTCGTCTGTGTGTTCGTCATCCAGACGTTCGCTTTCCTGTCGGTAATTTGCTGACGGCGAGGCGATGTGGACAGGCACCCGATTTGCCAATGAACGTTGACTCTGCCCTTCTGCGGCCAGACTCTGATACCAGCGACACAATGATTCCGCACTCTGCCTGATGTCGTAGCCGGCGGCGGCAAGCTCTCTGCTGTGTCCGTTCCTCTCGAATTCCGTCACCATGCGTTGCCGCGTGGCGATGTTCGCCAGATGCTCGCTCCACTGTGTGATGTCGGATCTCAACGGCAGTCGCTCGACTGCACCGGGAACGATGCATGCCTCGGCAGGGATGGCGGTGGAGGCGAGAACCGGCAGGCCCGTTGCCTGTGCTTCGATGACAGCCATGCCGAGACCTTCGTACAGTGACGGGAACAACAGGGCGTCGCATGCCTGATACAACGCTGAGATATGGTCTCGCACACCGAGGAAACGCACTGCGTGGTCGATATGCAAATCTCGTGCCAGCCGGCGTAACTCGACCAGCATCGGACCATCCCCGGCTACCAGTAACACCGCTTCCGGCACTTGAGACAGCAGTCCGGCGAAGACCTTGAGGGCGAAGGTCTGATTCTTCTGCGTGCAAAGTCGTCCGATGCAGGCGACGGTGAACTGCTGCGGTGATAGGTTCAGGGCGTCTCGTTGCCGATTGCGTATCCGGGGCGAGAAGGTGAACTCCGCAAGGTCGATGGCGTTCCTGACGATGTGAACCTCGTCGATGCTTCTCCACCGACCGCCGAAGAGCCATGACGCGGCATGGTGCGAGCATGCTGCGAGATGCGTGGGGAAGAGCCGTGAGCAAGTCTTCAGCATGGATTTAACCGCATTTCGCAGAGGCTCGCCGGGGTCGGAAGCGCTGTGGCTGTGCGCAATGCGAATGGGGACGCCTGCGAGTCTGGCCGACAACAGGGGGAATACGCTCAGCGCATTGATATGCGAATGAACGATGTCGGGTGACGTCGAGGCGAACACCCGTCGGCAAGCCAGGACGTGCGTCACCACATGCCTGCAGGGCGGAATAACGAACACCCGACCTCCGGACCGTTCAATCTCCTTGAGGGGGACCTTCGACGAATCAGCATCGACGATGAAATCGAACTGCACGCAAGATTTGTCAAGATGCCGGTAGTGATTCATCACCGAGCTTTCAACGCCACCGCCCACCATCTTGCCAACCACCACGGCGATACGAACAGGGGGATCATCGGAGATGGTCATGATGGCCGCCTTCCTTGGCGAACGAAACGATATGCCGTCACAAGCCGCTCCCTGTCGAGTGGTGAATGGAAACCGAGCTGAGAGAGCGGAATGGATGTTACTCATCCCACGCCTCCGCAAACCACGGACACTCATCATAACCAATATTTATACATATTGTTACAATTACGAGACATTGTATGGCGATAGGAGAAATCGGTGAGTTCCAAAGATGTGAAAACCGGTGTGACGGCATCTGTGACGACGACTCGGCAATATGGCGAAGAACCTGCAGGGGTGTCTCTGATGGACCTGGCGCTCTCTGTGCGCAAACACATCGTCACCGCTATCGTGGGCTTCGTGGTCGTGCTGGGGGCGGTAGGTGCCTATACCCTCTTGGCCACGCCCAAGTACACGGCCACGGCGGAACTCTTTGCGAGCTATGACTTCAGCGCGGCCAGCGCAGAAGACATCTCTGCGATTACGATGGCAGGTTCCTATATCTCAAACCAGATAAAGTCATACCCTGACCTTGCCAAAACGCAGGCGGTGTTGGACCCCGTCATTCGCAAGCTGGGTTTGGAGACCACTGCCAAGGGGCTGTCCGAAGGCATCACGGTGACCAATCCGGAAGACACGCTGCTCGTTCGCGTGGAGGTTGAATCCGATGAGGCGGCGCAGTCGCAGCGAATAGCGGACTCTGTGGCCGAATCGCTGTCCGAGGTGGTGGCGTCGTCGTTGTATTCGACATCGAATTCGCTTATCAAACTGGAGGTTGTCCAACATGCGTCTTTGCCGCAGCAACCCAGCACGCCGAACATCAAACTCAATGTGCTGTTGGGGCTGGTCGTTGGTCTGATGGTCGGTCTTGCCGCCGCAATCGTGAAAGACATGGCGGACACGCGTTTGCATTCGGCTCAAGACCTCGAGAAGCTGGCGCATGCGGCTCTGTTGGGTTCCATCCCTGAAAGCGAAGTGGTCGTGAGCAAGACCCCCGTGGTCATCAATGAGCCTGGTTCCCTGGTGTCGGAAGAGTACAGGCGCATTCGCAGCAATCTGTCCTTCACCCTGCCGGTCGAGGGTGAGCAATCCAGGTTGATTGTTCTGACGTCGACTGATTCAGGTGAAGGCAAAACCACGACCGCGGTGAACCTGGCCGTTGCATTTGCCGAGAACGAAAGCCGCGTGTTGTTGATTGACGCCGATTTGCGGCATTCGTCGGTGGCCGACAAAATGAATATCGATGGCACGGCCGGCCTGTCGCATGTGCTGTCGGGCCAGGCGCGAGTGGTCGACGTGGTTCAGACCTATTGGAAACCCAATCTGCACATCATGCCTGCGGGCGTCAGACCTCCCAATGCGTCGCTTCTGTTGAATTCCGCCACGATGCAGTGCCTGTTGGGCCAGGCGCTCAAACAATACGACTATGTGATCGTTGACACCACGCCGATGTCCATCGCCGCAGACGCCAGCGTCTTCGGTCGCATCAGCGATGGCATTGTGCTGGTGGCAGGGCGGGAACGTTGCGATATCAAAGAACTAACAGCTATCGTCGAACAGTTCGACAATGCGGAAGTGCCTATTCTGGGCACCATCTTCAACTTTGCTGAACGCGTGAAAAGGCATAACGGCAACTATTACTATTACGCTTCCGACCGGAAATCGAAACGCGGAAGCCGCCCCCGCCAGCCCAAGGGTGATTCTTCGACACGGCAGTGATTGCAGCCGTGACTGCAGTGCCGACAGTGTCGTGTCGGCAGTGTCGGCACTGCATGGAAGCAGAGGCTGAAGCCTAGCCTCTGATGGTTTGCGCGATGGTGTGGAGAGCGTCTTCGATTCGTTCGGCGATATCTGTGAATACTTCGAAAGGTTGCCCGAATGGGTCTGGGATGTCATTCCTGTTCGGCGTCAGCAAGCGTGGGTCGAGGGGTTGCATGAGGATTTCGAACAGGCGTTCTTCGGGGGCGGTGCACCGGATTTGGCCGGTCGATGTCAGGTGTTGCAGGATGCTCACGAAGTTGCTGATGGCGAAGGTCCTCCTCGTCATGGTCGGTGCCAGCTGAATGCTTTCGCGACGTTGCATCTGTTCAAAGCACAGGATGAGGTCAGAGGATTTGGCTATCGGCGTGGTGAGCCTGCGCGAGCGGAAATCGGCGGTTTCGGTGATTCCTCGTTGTCGGAGAATGGTGTTGCTGAATTCATTCATGGGTCGATTCACCAGGCCGTGCGTACCGGCGCTGGCAACCGAGATGGCGGTTCCTTCGAGATATCGACGAAGCAGGAACTCCCCGATAGGGGACCGGCAAATATTGCCTGTGCACACCAGAAGTATCCGCATCATCCAACCTTTCACCGCATTCTCCACCGTATAAGTTTATACACTATGCTTGATGTTCGAGTGCATCTGGCATCTGTCCGGATTCAAGAACTATCAGCGCTGTCAATCGGGGGTGATGTGTGTGGAGCCATATGAGCCGCAGTCGGATAAGTCGCATGAGAAGCCTGGCAAGGATTCGGAACTTCCTGGTGATTTGGAGCTCCGCAGTGAATCGGGAGCTCGCAGTGAGTCGGAATTGAGCACTGCACCGGAAACACGTCGACGCAGAAGGAATCAGGAACGGGCTTCTCGCAAGAGAGGCTGCAGACATCGGGGGAGGCTGGTCGGACTGTTCTTCGGAGCGTTGCTCTTTGCGGTTTTCGTATGCGCTATGTTTTTCGTCTACCATGCTTTCAGCCTGAAAGAGCACGTCACTGCTGTACGTGAAGAGGCATCCGCTCTGCAATCAGGTCTGCTGACCGAGGAGCGACAGCAGACCGCACGGCATCTTACGGTGATAGCCTCGCACCTCCTGGCGGCCGAAAAAGATGCGGACAGTCTGTCCTGGCGCATGGCGAGTCTGGCTCCTTATGTCGGTTCGGATATACGTGCAGTGAGGACGCTGGCCGCTGGTTTGGGCGATATCGCCAACAACGCTCTGCCTCAGCTCGAACAGGCTGTCACAATATTTTCCGTTCAGGATGTGGCGATAGCCGACGGTGCCGTCTCCCTGCCGAATCTTGCGCAGGCGGCTCCGCACCTCACAGAGGCGAGCACTTCCATACACCTCGCCGCACAGCGACTGACGGGCATGCCGGAAGCCAGAGTCCCCGAGTTGCGCAGCCAGATAGATGAGGCGACTGAACTGTTCCGGTCCGTTGATGCCGGTATCGAGGCTGTGGCGAATTTCGCCGAGATCGCTCCGCAGATGCTTGGTCTGAATGGTGAAGCGCAGAGAAGCTATCTGGTGCTGTCGCAGAACAACGCGGAACTGCGGCCTCGAGGAGGGATGCCCGGCTCATGGGGGATTGTGACCAGTGAGAACGGCAAGCTGGGCGTGGAACCCTTCGTGTCGGTCGGAGAACTCGGGTGGATGAAAGAGCCGGTGGTCAAACTCTCAGTGGAGGAGGAGCAGCTGTTCACCAGTAAGCTGGCGAGAATCGGGCAGGATGTCAACTTCACCCCCGACTTCCCGCGTACCGGTGAAATCGCCAAGGCCATGTGGATGGAACGATTCGGGCGCGAGGTCGACGGCGTGATAGCGATTGACCCTGCCGCCCTGCAACACGTATTGGCCGTCACGGGTCCGGTCACGCTCTCCGACGGTACGACCTTGGATGGGGAGAACGCGGAAGAACAGTTGTTGCATCAGATATATCTGGAGAAACCCGTACAGCAGCAGGACGCGTTCTTTGCCGAGGCTGCGGCAGCCGCATTCACTGGTCTTATGACGTATCGGGGAAGCCCTCTCCCCTGCATGCTTGCCATCGCCCAGTCTGCGTCCGAAGGGCATGTATTGCTTTGGAGCGCGCATCAGGACGAGCAGCGAGTACTGAATTCCACCGGCATTTCAGGCGTTCTGGTCACGGAAACCGACGACCCGCGTATAGGTGTCTATTTTACTGACCAGACACAGTCGAAGATGGATTGGTTCTTGCGTCGCGAGGTATCCATCGTCTCCGAACGGGTGATTGACGGTGCTGTTCGCGAATACGAGGTCGAAGTCTCGCTGAGTAATACGATGACCGAGGAACAGGTCGGCGTGATGCCGGGGTATGTTCTCGGAGGGTCGTCGAACAGTCAGCTGCGGCCCGGGTCCATAGATACGGCAATATACCTATATGCTCCGGCGGGCGGCGGAATAGTCGAATCGCAATTCTCCGATGGCGGCGGCTTCGACTCGATTTCCACTCACGAAGGTCTGACCGTGGGGTTGAAAACGGTGATACTGGAGCCGGGCCAGAGCATGGTCATGAAGGTTCATGTGCAGTCTGCCGTTGGTGTGCTGAAGGAGGCTCGTTTGGAGCAAACACCATATACCTTGGGCAGGTAGGAAACGATAGAAACAGATAACTGCACCAAAAGGACAGCTTTTCCGTGGAAATTATTCCCGATTGCTGTCCTTCTGATGCAGTTATCTCAATCTGATACGCCAGGCCGGTGATATTGGTGGATTAACGCTGCCGTTTTCGTATTATCAGGAACGCTGTTCCTGCACCGGTGAGCAGGAGTGCGACGATGACGAAGGATGTCACTGCGGCACCCGTCTTGCTGAGCTGGTTCTTTGAGGATGCCGTCCGTGTGGAGGCGCGGGATGTGGTCGGGAGCGTGTATGAGGTCATCTCCTGAATGGTGACGCGTTTTCCTTGCTCGTTTGCCGCCTCGATTTGATAGGCGAACTGCTTGACGCCTTCCTTGAGCACGAATTTCACGTTCGCGACGTGGGGCGAGGTGGGGGATACCTGGAAAGGTCCGTATTCGCGTATCGCCACTTGCTGGACGGAGGACACCAAATCATCGTCTGCTTCGACGAAAACCTCCGTAAATCCTTGGTCGTACAGCTCGTCGCTCACTATCACGGGAATGGTCACCAGTCCCGAATCGGCGTCCACGGTCGGGGTACCCACCTCGCCGTAATCCTCGGCGAACGCCGTCGAGCACGTCAACATCAGCGCCAGAGCCGATAGAATGGCCGCGGCAAGCACGACTGCATGCTTAGGTGCAACAATATGTTTCATCTCGTATTCTCCTTAATCGCTGCATTCTTTTACGGCGCAGCCTGCCATGTCCACAACATTATACGATATGTATAAAACAATTCTGCATGAATGAAATTATCGAGCGCAGTTGTTCCGGTGTTCCCTTGCGTGGAACGCTGCTTGACGTCGGGGCCAAGGCTCAGAAGTGACGACGATTGCATGTACAATATTGGTCATACTATATAAAAATGACAGAGTTCTGCCAGGAACTATGCCACGAAGTCAGTTGAGGCTGTTGAATGGGATACGCAGGTCGCAATCGAGAACGTCGCTCAGTGCATGGCAAAGGAAGTGAGCGAAACCGTCACAGGCGGAATGCGGCGGTATTCGAGCACTATTTCAAGGTGGTCCCTTCGTGGAGACGGTGGTTTCTGCTCTGGTTGTTGCTCGTCGATACTCTCGTGATGGTGTCGGCGCTCGCCGTGAGTTTCTGGCTGAATCCGTGGGCGTACGAAGCTTTGCAGCGGATTGTTCCTATCGTCGTGTTCACCATGTTGCTGTGCGGCGTATGGCTGGTGACGCTCTGGCTCAGCGGTTCTTACCGGCGGCACAAGCTGGACGATGGTTTCAGCCTGTATGAAACGGTATTCAATGCCGTCATCGGCACGGTTATTCTCACCGGCAGTGCCGCGTATATGCTGCATATGGAGATTCCCAGGACGGCTGTCATCATTGCACCGGTGGTGGCGGGAGTGCTCGGGCTCTTCGCTCGAAGACTGCTCCGTCGTGTTCTGCTCAATCGTCGTAGCGACGGGAGATGCAGTTACGCGACGGTTCTTGTCGGCTCTCCTGCGGGGATTGGCAAGAGTCTGCGCACGCTTTCGGAGAATCGTGCCTTCGGCTATCTGCCCATAGCTGTATGCCCTATAGCAGTCTGTACGGGCGAGGATGGTGAGAGCGTCCGCAACGCTGACTATCGAGAAATCGTAAGTAACCCAGAGTTCGTAAAACCCGCCGTTCTGCCCTTTGCGGCAACGCTGCCGGAAGATGCTCTGGCCTTGGGCGCACAGACGGTGTTGATTGTCGATGCGCTGCCAAGGGAATCGTCGAGCCTGCATGCGTTGGCGCTCGCCACGGAATCATTGGGTATGGAATTGGCGGTATCCGTATCGTTCGCGGATTTGAGCGGACATGACCTGTATCTGCGTAACTCCGCACAGCAGGATGTGCTGACGGCCAGCCTGCCGCAGTATTCGCTCGCCACTACGATGTTCAAACGGGTTTTCGACGTGATTGGTGCGAGTCTTGCGCTACTTATCAGTGCGCCGCTGGTCATGCTTCCTGTGGCGTTGGCTATAAGGTGCGAAGACGGCGGGCCGATTTTCTACCGACAGGAGAGGGTGGGGCGCAAAGGCAGACCTTTTGTCCTGTACAAGTTTCGGTCCATGCAGGTCGATGCCGAGAGGCTCGACAGCGAGTTGGCAAGAGAATCGGGCCAGCAGTACGGGGCTTTGTTCAAAATGCGCTCCGACCCTCGTGTGACTCGAGTCGGTCGGTGGATACGCAAGTATTCTCTTGATGAGTTTCCGCAGTTTCTCAATGTTCTATTGGGGGATATGTCGTTGGTGGGACCGCGTCCTCAACGAAAATACGAGGTCGACAACTATGGAGAACTGTATTCGACCAGGTTGCTGGTCAAACCCGGTATAACCGGCCCGTGGCAGATTTCCGGAAGGTCCGACCTCAGCCAGGCGGAGGCGGAGCGACTTGACGTCAGCTACATAGAGCATTGGTCGATAACTGGTGATGTGGTCATATTGCTCAAAACGGTGGTCGCCGTCCTCCGAGCCGTCGGCTCCTATTAGATACCGACGGAGTTCGCTGATTCCCTGCGTTGGGTGGTTTTGACGGCGGCAGCGGCTGTTGTGCTGTCGGTGACAGTAGTGGTGACAGTGGCAGTGGCATTAGTGTTGACATTGACGTTACGTCAACATCTAGGGTGGTCGGCATGGAGTATTCAACACATGAATTGGCGAAGCTGGCCGGGGTGACGACTCGTACGCTGAGGCACTACGATGCCATCGGCATATTGGTGCCCGTCAGAACCGGCTTCAACGGGAGCCGCTGGTACGACGCGTCCTCGTTGGTCCGTTTGCAGCAGATTCTGCTGTTTCGCGGTCTTGGTCTGCACCTATCGGTGATTCACGCCATGCTCGACCGTCAAACCGACGAAGAGCAGGCTTTGCGAGAACATGTCGAATTGCTCCGGGAACAGAGGCGGCACTTGACCGAGCAGATTGCTTCGGTCGAATGCACGCTCAAATCGCTAGCACAGGGGGAGGAACCTATGGCAGAGCACATGTTCAAGGGATTCGATGACCACCAGGTATATGCGCAAGAGGTGGCGCAACGATGGGGACGGGACGCGTATCAACGCTCCGATTCATGGTGGCGTGGGAAGAACGATACGGAGAGGCAGAAGATGGCATCGCGAGTGCAACAGTTGAACTCAGACTGGATTTCCATCGCCGACAACCCTGACGTTTCGGCGGAGTCATCGCAGGCGCAGGAGATGGCCCGACGTCACATCGCATGGATTACAGAGATTCCGGGGACGCCGGCTTACGATTCGGCGGCTCATCAGGGCGCTCATGGTCGGTCGGATAATACCGGGATGGCAGTTAAGGCAGAGCGCTATATCAGGGGGCTCGCTGAATTGTATGTGGAGGATGAACGATTCGCCGCACAATACGGAGGCATCGAGGGTGCGCGTTTCGTTCGTGACGCTCTACTGCACTACGTAGGGCACGAGTCATCCGAGCTGCGATAGTCGTATGCGACGGTGATGCTGACTGTTCTTATGAATGCTTTCGTGTGGAAGTCCTATAGCTTGAATATGTACAGAGTTTGAATGCACAGGGCTTCCATGCGAAAGCGTTCATAGAGAGCCGAGGATAGGAAAGTGCCCCCCCTCGGATTCGAACCGAGAACCCACGACTTAAAAGGACGCTGCTCTAACCATTGAGCCAGAGGGGCAACAGCAGTACATCTTACAACCGAATCGGCAAAGACGCCACTCGAACACGGAATTGGTGTGGTCGGGCATGAGAGGGCGATGGCTCGGTTGAGGTCATGCCGTCGTTCGGCGCTTGTTATTCATGCGAAGAACATGCGCTGGCGATTGAGACAGTTGGTTGCATCGCAGGGCGCGATGGTTTCCGCAAGGGGCGGAGCGCGCGGAGGAAGGGACTGAGGTCAGTCCAGGCCCAAATCGAACGCGGCGCTGAGTTCTTTGTCCGAGTATGTTTTGAAGGCCATCAGGGTCTGTGTGTTCAGCACCCCGTCCACCTTCGCGATACCGCCGGGAATGATGGTGGTGAGGTCCTCGAAGGCTGGTGTTGAGACCACGGCCACCAGGTCGATGTCTCCTGCGACCGAATACACGTCTTTGACGCCGTCGATTTCAACGATGGCTTGCGCTGCATCGTTGATTTTGTTGGATTCTGCGTTGACCATCACGATTGCATCGACCATGGGGGTTCCTTTCGGGATTTGCCGTGTTCCGCCATCCGCGCCCTTTGCCTGTGTGCGGGCGCTGCGAATGGGGACGTCATCTGCTGACCAGTATAGATTCTTTCCCGATGCCGCGTGAAGGTTGAACTCATCGGATGGTGCATCCCCTTTTGGATACGGGATGCGGCACCGGACTCGTGTTTGGGGAAACTCAGGCGATGACAGCCTTGGATGATAGAAACATGCTACTAAAAGTCATAATGACTATAAGTGATGTAGAATGCAGAGCAAACAGAAAAAATGCCTGTATTCCAGTGCACTTGACCATATCAGGACTGCTGACACTGCGGCTATGTGCTGTGGACATGCACGGTGGTGCTGCACGGTGGCCATATGTATCGGTGGGGCTCTGTGATGAAACGAACGGTTATCGCGAGGAGGACCTGGTGCCGATAGGCAATGTGAGTGAACGGCGGCGGCAGCCACCGGACGTAGGTATTTCAGTCGTGATTCTCGCCCTTGCTCCCCAGGGTGCCGAGGGCAATGCGCGGGTATCGCATGCCGACCAGGAGCTCTCTGACATCGGAGAGACGGGACGACTGTGGATACCGCTGGTCAAACGTGTGAAGCAGCCTTTCCTGGATGACTGGGCTTTGCCCGGTGGCGGCCTGCAATGCGGAATCTCTCTGGAACAGGCGGCTTTTTCCGCGCTTGCGTCCACGACCGACATGCATCCGCGATATTTGGAGCAGTTGTACACCTTCGGCGACCCTGACCGGTCCAGTGGCGGTTTGCCGATGGTGTCCATCGTGTATTGGGCGCTGGTCGGCGAAATGGAGACCAAACAGTACCCGGATGCCGACAACGTCCAGTGGTTCCCGGTCGATGCCCTTCCGGATATGGCCTTCGACCACCGCAACATCATCGAATATGCATTATGGCGGCTGCGCAACAAAATCGAGTATTCCACCATCGCCGCTCGCCTGGTCGGCGAACGCTTCACATTGGCGCAACTGCGCAGTGTCCACGAGGCGGTACTTGGCCATTGCCTGGACCCGGCGAATTTTCGCCGCCGGATGCTGGCCTCCGGAGAGCTGGAAGATACCGGCAGCACGGTCGTGCATGGACGCAGCAGACCTGCGGCGGTATATCGCTACCGTGCTTCGGAGCGAGCTGCATTCCGGTTCGGGACTGCATCGCAGAAGGAAAAACCGTTGGCGGGAATATCCCTTCCGGACGACGACGCCTCCGCGGTGTCGGCGCAAGGACAATCAAGGAGTAAGGCATGACGGCTGTAGATGAGATTATCGCCCGCCTCGACGCACGACAGACCTGCGACACCGGTCTCACGCTCGACCCCTGGGCATTCGACAATCCCCAATCCCGGAACTCGTACGGTCCTGGTGCGTCCATTACGGACAGCATCCCTCGTTCCGCGCCGAGACAAGGGCTGCTCCCCGAACTGTATCGGCACTCGACCGACGATGAGCTCCGAGAGCGTATCGTCTCGGCCAAGGCGACATTGGGCAGCAGCCTGCTGATTCTGGGGCATTACTACCAGCGTGACGAAATCATCGAGCACGCGGACTTCGTCGGAGACTCGTTCCAACTGGCGAAGAACGCCACCGAACGTCCAGATGCAGAGCACATCGTCTTCTGCGGTGTGCACTTCATGGCGGAAACCGCGGACATCCTCTCCACCCCCGAGCAAAGCGTCACACTGCCCAACCTGTCCGCAGGATGTTCGATGGCGGATATGGCGGATATCAATCAGGTCGAGGACTGTTGGGAGCAGCTTCTGGAGGCTTGCGGCTCAGGTGCGGCAGCCGATGGCCGTGCACCGATTGTCCCCGTAACCTACATGAACTCCTCGGCTGCGTTGAAAGCCTTCTGCGGAAGACACGGAGGCATCGTATGCACATCCTCGAACGCCCGGGCCGTGCTCGAATGGTCCTTCGCCAGAGGCCAGCGCGTGCTGTTCTTTCCCGACCAGCATCTAGGTAGGAACACGGCCGTGGCGATGGGCCTGGATGTCGACCGTATGCCCGTGTGGAACCCTTACAAGCCGATGGGCGGCGGAAGCCCGGCGACCTACCGGCAAGCCCAGATGATTCTGTGGAAAGGATTCTGCTCCGTTCACCAGCGTTTCACCGTCGAGCAAATCGAAGGTGCGCGTGCGGCCTTTCCCGGTGTGACGGTTATCGTCCACCCGGAATGTTCGATGGAGGTGGTCAACGCGGCGGACGGCACGGGGTCGACCGCGTACATCGTCAAGAGGATAGAACAGGCTCCGGCCGGCTCGGCAATAGCGGTCGGCACGGAAATCAATCTGGTGAATCGACTTGCCGCCGAGCATCCCGACAAGACGATTTTCTGCCTTGACCCGGTGGTATGCCCATGTTCGACGATGTACCGTATACATCCCGCGTATCTTGCCTGGTCCCTCGACAGGCTGCTTGAAGGTGAAGTGGTGAATCGCATCACCGTGGACGGCGCTACGGCCGAGCAGGCGAAAATCGCTCTCGAGCGTATGCTCAGGGTGCACCCATGATTGTTGTCATCGGTTCCGGCATCGCCGGTCTTTCTGCTGCGCTTGCCGCGACGGGTTCGATTGGCGGTGACGAGGCGAATTCGGTCCGAAGCGATGTGGAAGTGCTTCTGGTCACCAAAGGCCCATGGCTGGAATCCAACACGTACCACGCACAGGGTGGAATTGCGGTCGCCTTGTCCCAGGATGACGACCCGCGCCTGCATGCCGAGGACACCTTGGCCGCAGGTGCCGGTCTTTGCGACCCGCAAGCCGTCGATATCCTTACCGCAGAAGGTGTGATGCGGATGCGGGAGCTGATTCGCGCAGGCGTGCGTTTCGACCGAGGTGAGGACGGCAGACTCCTAAAAGGTCTTGAGGCGGCGCATTGCCAGCCGAGGGTCGTTCATGCTGGAGGTGACGCGACCGGTCGGATTGTGGAAGAGGACGTTGCCGCTCTGGTGCGTGACGACCCCCGAATTCACGTGCTCGAATACGCTTTTCTTGAAGACCTCATCGTCACAGGGGGATGCGTCGTCGGAGTCAGATTGCTTCTCGAACCGTGTGCCGAATCCTCCGACGGTTTGGACGCGGACTCTCTGGTGCAGGATATTCGCGCCAGGGCGCGGCAAGGGCCGCAGACCAATGCGAATGATGCCCACGACGCTGACGGTGCACGTGACGCGAGGGAGATTGACCTCGACGCACAGGCCGTGATTCTCGCCACCGGGGGTTCGGGTCAGTTGTATCCCTACACCACCAACCCAGCTATCGCCACGGGGGACGGAGTCGCCGCGGCATGGCGTGCCGGTGCGGAAGTCGCCGATTTGGAGTTCTATCAGTTCCATCCGACCGCGCTTGCTGTGGGCGCGCACTTCCTGATTTCGGAAGCGGTACGTGGGGAAGGCGCTCGTCTGCTTGATGAACACGGCCACCGATACATGCCGGAGGTGGACGAACGTGCGGAGCTCGCTCCCCGCGATGTGGTGGCGCGGGCTAACTATTCGGTGATGCGCCGACAGTCGGGGAGACCCGTATTCCTGGACGTATCCACGTTGAGACCCGAATGCTCCGAAGTCGAAAACATCGTGTCTGCAAGCACTGTTTCCGAAAGCACTGTTTCCGAAAGCGCCAGCACTGTGTCCGCAAGTACGGTGCCTGAACGCTCGCAGATATCCGCCGAGCCCGCAGACTCGCGAGAATTGCGGCGCGAAGCACTCAAGCGATTCCTGAGCAGGCGATTCCCGACGATTGATGCGATGACGCGTTCTCTCGGATTCGATTGGAGTGCCCGGGCATTACCGGTCACCCCTGCGGCGCACTACTCCATGGGAGGCATCTGCACGGATGTCTGGGGAAAGACGAATCTGCCGGGCTTGTTCGCAGCCGGCGAGTGTGCACGGAGCGGAGTCCACGGGGCGAATCGCCTGGCATCGAATTCCTTGCTTGAAGGTCTGGTATTCGGGCATCGGGCAGGTCTTGCGGCACAGGCATACATCGCCGAAGGGATTCCTGCATCCGCTAGTGAGATGGACGAAGCGGCACGCGTGCCGACTCAAGCGGTCATCGAACTGGATATGCCGATTTCGACTGAGACCTACACGTCAGCTGCGTCGGAGACGTCGGCTGAGGCGGACATGTATCCATGTCCGGCAGACTGTGAAACCACAGAATACACGGATGACGGTGGGAACGCCGCTAACGACGCCGGCAATCAATGGAGCAGGGAACGCATACAACACGAAATGTGGAATCACGTCGGTGTGCTGCGGGATGCGTCCGGTTTGAGCCAGGCCGTTGCGCATCTCGGCGCGGCTCTGGCCGCAAGCGAGGCCCGCTGCAACGCTGAGCGGGATGAGACGCTCTCGTGCTCTGCCGCTGAGCGGGTGCATCAGTTGGAAAATCGCAACCTGATAACCCTCGGATATCTCAGTGCCGTCGCGGCCCTGCAGAGGCACGAGTCCCGCGGAGCCCATGCGAGAAGCGACTTCCCGCACGCGGCCGGCATCGGTGTCTCAACGCGATACAGGAAGGCTTCGTCGGAGCGACACGTATCGACCTCCGATTCCCAACCGTCGCCGAAGGAAAGGGGGATGACATGCTGACAAGAGCACATGCCAGAGCAGTGATTGAAGCCGCTCTCGAAGAGGACGCGCCTTACGGCGACATCACCTGTGCATACGCGATGGATGGTTGCAGCAGAGGAAGCGCTCGACTGGTGGCCCGGGAAGCGGGCGTCATGAGCGGGGCTCAGGTCTTCGCGGAGGTTTTCGGCATTCAGAATTCCCGGAGCCATGTCGTTTCCCTGACGCAGGACGGCGAATCTTTCGCACCTGGGCAAGTGCTGGCGGAGGTCGACGGATACGTCGGTGATGTGCTGTCTGCGGAACGCGTGGCGTTGAATTTCGTGCAGCGTATGTGCGGCATCGCCACCATGACCGCAGCCTTCGTCGCAGCATCGGGCGGCTCCCATGCGCGGATAAGCGATACGCGCAAGACCACTCCGGGACTGCGGGCATTCGAGAAATATGCGGTCACATGCGGCGGAGGCGTGAATCATCGACAGGGACTTTCCGATGCGGTGATGCTGAAGGACAATCATCTCGCGGCGCTCGCCGCCCAGGGGCTCAGCGCAGGTCAGGCCGTCCGCCGCATCCGTTCGCAGGTCGGGCATACCACGCATATAGAAGTCGAAATCGACCGTCTGGACCAGTTGAACGATGTGCTCTCCGGGCATCCCGACAGCATCATGTTCGATAATTTCAGCACGGAGGATATGGCGGAGGGCGTGCGCAGAGTCGATGGCCGAGCAATCGTCGAGGCGAGCGGAAACATGACGCTCGCGCGTATACCCGAAGTCGCAAAGACAGGGGTGGATATCATCTCCGTCGGAGCTCTGACGCATAGCGTCAGCAGTATCGACCTCGCTTTGGATTGGTCGGACCGCAATGCGCGACCCTGACGATTCGGTCCGGGCAGCAGGCAATCTGTATCTGGACTCGGCGGCAAGCGAAGCCGCAGACCCCGACGTCATCAAAGCCATGCTGCCCTACATGCTCCAGGAATACGCGAATCCTTCAAGCGTGCACGCACAGGGGAAGGCGGCCGCCGCCAGTTTGCGCAAGGCCAAATCAGAAATCGCCGGTCATCTGGGCGCCAGGGCCGGAGAGGTGATAATCACGTCAGGAGGAACGGAATCAGACAACCTCGCCATCAAGGGGATAGCGATGGGGATGGCCGGAGGCGATGCTTCACAGGTCTCGCGCACGGATATCGTCATATCGGCGATTGAACATCCCTCAGTGCGGGAATCGGCGTACTGGCTTGAACGACACTTCGGTTACCGTGTCAGGGAGGCTCCGGTCGACGCAGACGCCCGTATCGATCTGTCAAGGCTTCGGGAGATGGTCGGTGCGCGTACCGCACTGGTTTCGGTCATGCTGGCGAATAACGAGGTCGGTACGATACAGCCGATACGCGAGGTCGCGAGGATTGCCCATTCCTGCGGTGCCGTGATGCATACGGATGCGGTACAGGCCGCTGGACTGATACCCATCAGCATGGCGGATCTGGGTGTGGATGCGATGAGCATATCCGGCCATAAATTCGGAACGCCGAAAGGCATGGGGGTGTTGTTGTTGCGATCATCCGTGCCCTATGAGGCTCTGATTTCCGGAGGTGGGCAGGAGCGGGGAATCCGTTCGGGTACTGAGAACGTGGCCGCCGCCGTCGCGATGGCGGTGGCGCTTCGTAAGTCCTTGGGGGCCTTGGAGTCTCGCAACGCTCTGCTGCTGGATTCGGCTCATACGCTCTGCGAAGCCGTGAAGCGTGCGATTCCCGGCGTGATATTGACCGGCGACCAGAAGCATAGGCTGCCAGGGCACGTTTCCATGGTGTTCCCAGGTGTCTCGGGTGAGGCATTGCTGGTGGAGCTGGATGTGCTCGGCATCAGCTGCTCAAGCGCTTCGGCATGTGCGGCAGGGAGAACGCAGGCTTCGCCGACTTTGCTGGCCATGGGATTCGACCGCGTCACGGCGAAGTCTTCTTTACGGATGACGTTCCGCAGGGCTCTCAGCACCACGGATATAGCGCTCATCGCCGGGCGTTTGAAGGATTCAGTGCACGCATTGACGGTTTGAAGCTGTGACGGTTTGAAGGTGTGAAGCTGTGAAGGTGTGAAGGTGTGAAGGTGTGAAGCTGTGAAGTGCCTCTTTTGGGTGTATTTCGGCACGTACTGCCGGTTGTGTAGGGATTTGAGACGGTATTCCGTTTCGGGAGCATCTGTAATCGCGGAATCATGGGGTTCTTGACGCCATGCCATGCGTGGTATCCGAATAATCCCTACACAAACGGGTGCGCACGGGCATTGGTCTAGGATTCTAGGGTCTGGAGTACTGTCTGAGTACGGTTTGAGCAGGTCTAAGCAGGGTCTGAGGCTTCGTCATGGGTGGGTAGCGGCTCGGCGGGGTCGCTGTTGTTTCCTGAGGAACTCTTCTCGTCGTCGGATGCGTCATGCCCGCCCGCAGTGGAGTCCTTGCCGGGCTTATCCGCACTTCGTACAGGTGGTTTGCCTGTCGGATGTTTGCCTTCGAAGCGCAATGTGGGTTTGGCTTCCAGACGTGAGAGTCCGTTCCAGGCAAGGTTGACGATGTATGCGGCGAGCTGTTCCTTGCTGGCTTTACGACGGTCCGCCCAATACTGCCCCGTGAATACCGTCAATCCGACAAGCATCTGGGCGTAATAGGGCACTGCTCGGGTCGAGAGCTTGTGGCGTTTGAAGGAATCGTCCAAAATCTCCTCGACGCGCAGGCTCACATCTCCGAGCAGGGAGCTGAAGGAACTGGAAGGGTCCGTTGTCGGAGAGTCGCGTACGAGTATCTGGAATCCCTCGGTGTGCTCCTCGATGAAGCTCAGCAAGGCGAGCGCCGTACGTTCGACGATTCTTCTGGGGTGATCGCTGCTTGCGCTGAGGGAATCGTTCAGTGCGCTGGTCAGGGACTGCATCTCCCTGTCCACCACCACGGCATAGAGGCCTTCCTTGCCGCCGAAGTGTTCGTATACTATCGGTTTGCTCACTTTGGCGCTGGCGGCGATCTCTTCGACGCTTACCGATTCGAAGCCTTTGGAAGCGAATAGGGAGCGACCGACCTCGATCAACTGTTCGCGCCGCTGGAATG
Organism: Bifidobacterium crudilactis; assembly: GCF_000738005.1. Classification (NCBI taxonomy): domain Bacteria; kingdom Bacillati; phylum Actinomycetota; class Actinomycetes; order Bifidobacteriales; family Bifidobacteriaceae; genus Bifidobacterium; species Bifidobacterium crudilactis. Next base: position 401,254 of record NZ_JHAL01000001.1, read on the forward strand.
ATGTCATTCGTGAAGATCCGCTCATGCACCCAGTTTCCCACATTGTTCGCCTCGATACCGGTATCCGCACGGGCGCTCAGGGCGCGGCGTGTGGAGAACGCGCGGGGGTTCGGGACATGCCTGGGAATTATGTCCATGGAACTGGCAGAATATATGACATGGTTTGGGCGATTCTCATTTGGTTGGCGGTGGTCATAGCACTCGTAGTGGTGGTGCTGCGTCTGGCGCGCGGTGAATCGCATCGAGGCGGATCGTATGAGCCCGTCGACGATATGCTGGAGAGCGAACAGGAAGCCCGGCAGGCCAGGAGCCCGCGGGTTGCGGGTACTGCCCCGTCATTCCAGCCCACGGGACGCCCGAGGCACGAATACCGAGGTGATGACACCTTGGATTCGACGATGGAGAATCCCGTGTACGTGAATAACGCCTCGGTCGTCGAGGTGCGGGCGCTGTTCAAGCCCGAGGACAGTCAGGTCTTGAAAGCGGACGAAGGCGAGTCGCACAACGTCGTGCAGAGCAATCCCGACTCCGGCCCGTTGCGCCAGATTCACTGACTTCTGAACGCCATCATGCTCTTCTCCTTGCGGTACCCCGGCGAAGGCCTGTGCTGATAGCTTGTGAAACGTGCTTCGTTTGTATAAGGGCGCTGTCCCACTCCGTTTTTAGTGTTGTGGTATGGATACAAAGCTGATTGTGGGCATTATCGTTGCCGTGGTTATCATTCTGGCGATTATCGTTACGATCGTCAGCATTCGGCGTGCGCGTCACCGGCATGATGTTGACGGGACGGGCGCCGCTGCGAATATCGGGCAGGGTGCCTCCGGAGGTCCGGATACGGCCGATGCTGCGGGTAACGAACCCGGTCCCAGATTGCAGCCGGTGTCCGCCGAGGTGCTTGACCCTGCTGCGGCAGTTGTCGATGACCTTGCCAAAAGCGATGGGCACCCTTCCTCGGAGCTTCAGCGTCCCGAGTCCTCTGCGTCCAGACTGCTGCGCTTGCGCTCGCGTCTGGCGAAAAGCGCCAACCCCTTCGGCAAGGTTCTCTTCACCATTCTGACCAAGGACAATCTGACGGAATCCGATTGGGAGGATGTGGAGGACACCTTGCTGTTGGCTGATGTCGGGGCCGAGGCGAGCAGCCAGCTCGTGGACGAGCTGCGTTCGGATGCAAGGGTGACGGGCCAGAAGAATCCAGCGGAGGTGCGTGACCTTCTGCGGGGCAAGCTTCTGGAACTGGTCGACATCGGACAGGACAGGTCGCTTGCGGCAAGCCGGGAACATGCCGATAAGCCATCGGTCATCATGATGGTTGGAGTCAACGGCACAGGCAAGACGACCACCGCAGGCAAGCTGGCCAGACTCTTCGTCGCGGAGTCCAAAAGCGTGGTGATGGGCGCCGCCGATACCTTCCGCGCCGCCGCTGCCGACCAGTTGGAGACTTGGGGGAACAAGGTGTCCGTGCCTGTCGTGCGTAGCGACAAGGATGGTGCGGACCCCGCTTCGGTCGCCTTCGAAGCGGCGGAACGTGCCGTGCATGACGATGCGGACGTGCTGATCATCGATACCGCAGGACGTTTGCAGAACAAGGCGAATCTGATGGATGAGCTCGGCAAGATTCGTCGGGTGGCCGAAAAGACCGTGAAAGTCGATGAGGTGCTGCTGGTGCTTGATGCGACGACCGGTCAGAACGGCATGGCGCAGGCGAAGGTCTTCGCGGAGGCTATCGGCATCACGGGCATCGTGCTCAGCAAGATGGATGGTTCCGCGAAGGGAGGCATCGTGATTTCCGTCCAGAAGGAGCTCGGCGTGCCCGTCAAGCTTGTGGGGTTGGGCGAAGGTCCCGATGACCTGGCTCCATTCGACCCTGATTCCTTCGTCGACGGGATTCTGGCCCAGAACTGAGATTGCGGCGCGATGCGATGCACGCCAGGCGTCACGGATCAACTGAGCAGAGGACCGCGATATGCCCGCTAATCGTGCGATGCCTTGTGCAAACCAGTATGTGGTTGGCTAAGATAGCTTACGGGAGTAGGCAATTTACATATTCGTAACACACTGGAATGGTCACGGTAACCACGCGGACGTTGTATTGCTGCTGTTGGTTTCCTCAACGAAAACCATGTGAGAAGTCCGCCGGATCCCCGCCGGCGGTATTGAGAACGACTGGTGATTCCAGAGAATCGGATCGCTCGTTTACGAACAGAGAGGGAGGTAGACATGGACACTGGCAATGCAGCATGGATGTTGACATCCGCGTCCTTTGTGTTCCTCATGACGCCAGGAGTGGCGTTTTTCTATGGAGGTATGGTTCGCGCCAAAGCGGTGCTGAACATGTTGATGCTGTCGGTAGGTGCACTGGCCGTCACAGGCGTCGTCTGGACGCTTTGGGGCTGGTCCATCGCCTATGCGGGCACTGACATCGGAGGAATCTTCGGAGACCCCGCAACCGGTTTCCTCCTCAAAGACACGATGGTCGCCACCGATGGCGTCTTCGGGTCTGTCGATGTGAAGGATGCGGCCTATCCGCATAGCATTGACGTGGCCTTCCAGGTCACCTTCGCCATGATCACCGTCGCCCTGATTTCAGGAGCTTTGGCGGAGCGTATCAAGTTCAGCACGTGGATGATTTTCGTCGCGCTGTGGATCACCTTCGACTACGCGCCTATGGCGCACATGGTCTGGAACGGTGGCCTGCTGTCGGCGGACGGCGCCATTTCGCAGGCTGTGGGAGCGGCTGCACATGACTTCGCAGGAGGTACGGTCGTCCATATCAATGCGGCAGTCGCTGCGTTGATCATCGTGCTGATTATCGGCAAGCGCAAGGGTTTCGCCAAAGAGCCGTTCCGCCCGCACAACGTCCCCTTCGTCATGCTCGGCGCTTTCCTGCTGTGGTTCGGCTGGTTCGGATTCAACGCGGGTTCCGCCTTCGGTGCCAATGGCACCGCCGGTTACGCTTGGGTCTCCACGACCGCCGCGACTTCGGCCGCCGTTCTCGGATGGCTGTTCACCGAGAAGATTCGTTCCGGACACTACACCGCCATGGGCGCCGCGTCGGGCATGGTTGCCGGACTCGTTGCCATCACCCCTGCAGCGGATGTCGTGTCTCCGTTCTGGGCCATGGTCCTCGGCCTTATCGCCGGTATTCTCTGCTGCTTCGCATGCGGCCTCAAGTTCAAGCTGGGCTATGACGATTCGCTTGATGTGGTCGGCGTCCACGGCGTCGGCGGCCTTGTCGGCACCGTGCTCATCGGCTTCTTCGGCGAGGGCACCGGTCTGTTCGCAGGCGGCAACGGCAAGCAGCTGCTCGTGCAGGTCCTCATCGCGCTGATTGCCATCGCTTTCTCCGCCGTCATCACCTTCATCATCGCCTTCGCGCTGGAGAAGACCATCGGCTGGAGGGTCACCGAAGCCCAGGAGATCACCGGTGTCGACCTTTCGGATCAGGGCGAACGCGCCTACGATTTTGCTGGTACAGCAAGTTCGATCATCAAGGAGGTGAAGTGAGATGAAGCTCATCACAGCAATCATTCAGCCCCATAAGCTCGATGACGTCAAAGAGGCCTTGTCCGCTGCCGGAGTTCATGGACTGACGGTGTCCGAAGCCAACGGTTACGGACGTCAGCGTGGTCACACCGAGGTCTACCGCGGTGCGGAGTACACGGTCGATCTCATTCCGAAGATTCGCGTTGAGGTGTTGTCCGATGACGCGGATGCCGAAACCCTGGTGGATGTCATCGTCAAGTCTTCCGGAACCGGCACCATCGGTGACGGCAAGGTATGGGTCGCCCCGCTCGATACCGTTACGCGAGTGCGTACCGGAGAGACCGGTTCGGCCGCCATCTGACCCAATCATATGAGATGAAGCATTGGAAGGCCCCGCACGTCAACCGTGCGGGGCCTTCGTATAATCCGGGTCGCAAGAGCGCTGCTCCTCTGCTGACTCGGTGCCGGAGAGCTGTCCGGACAGTGAAAGATGGAGGATCAGACCATGGGCCATGCCGTAGAGAAGCTGCACGAACGCTTGTTGGCGATAAGCGGCGTTGACGACGATGGCGTGTATCGCGACGGTGCCAGCAAACGTGCCCGACGCAGCGAACTGGTGCTCGGGTCGCTGAAACGGTTGTGGGATGAGGCGCTTGCCTCGCTGGATTTCGAGGTGCCGACGCGGGGCGTGGGGCTGGCTGCGGTGGGTTCACTCGCGAGGGGTCAGATGGGGCCGAATTCTGATCTTGATCTGGTGCTGATGGTCGAAGACCGGTCGTTGAAGCAGGAACAGCTCGCGCAGCTGGCGGATAAGCTGTGGTATCCGCTGTGGGATTCCGGACTCGACCTGGATCATTCGGTGAGAACGCGTTCTCAATGCGAATCCGTGACCGACCACGACCTGCCGGCCGCAATGGGTTGGCTTGATGTCAAGCCGATCGCCGGGGATGTGGACCTCATCGGCCATACGGCGACCTCGATTCTGGAGCGGTGGCGCAAGGCTGCACGAAAACGGCTGCCTGAACTCACGGAATCCGCCGATTCGAGGCTGAAGCAATTCGGGAGGTTGCCCTATATCAACCAGCCGGATATCAAGGAGGCCCGTGGAGGACTGCGGGATTCGACCCTTATCGCTTCCTTGGCGGCGTCCTGGCTGTCGGATCGTCCGCACGGGCAGTACGATTCGGCGCTTGAACGGCTGCTGGACGTCCGTGACTGCATTCATCTGGCGAGCAGGAAAGACAGCAATCTGCTTCTGCCGCAGTATCAGGCACCGGTTGCCGAGATGCTCGGCCTCGCCGACCCCACGCTGCCCGAGGAGGAGCGTCAGGCCCGCTCGATCGAGGACCTGCAGACGCTGCTGGCAAGTTTGGGCAGGCGCATAGCCTTCGCCTTGGATGCCACCACATCGCGGGCCCAGCATTCGCTGACTCACGAACGCCCACGATTCGCCTTCTTCCAGGGCCGGCGTGAGGCTCCGCGCTTCGACGTCATCGCTCCTGGTGTGGCAAGGCACGAAAGGGAGGTGGTTCTGGCTCCTGGTGTGGAACCCGCCAAGGACCAGTATCTGCCTCTGCGTGTGGCCGTCGCATCCGCCGAGTTCGGATTGCCGATAGCCAACTCGACCTTGATTAATCTCGGCAGATCGCCGATTCGCGATTCCGTCTGGGATGAGGAATCCAGAGCGTTGTTCATACGTCTGCTTTCATGCAGCGACGAGCTTATCCGTGTTTGGGAGGAAATCGATTACGTCGGCATCCCGGGGCGGTGGATTCCGGAATGGCTTGGCGTGCGCAACCGCCCCAGTGCTTCTGCGGCGCACCGCTACACCATCGACAGACATATGGTCGAGGTCACGGCGCGGCTCGACGAGCGGGCTCCTGGTGGTTCCAGGTACGATACGGAGCATCTTCAGGCCTTGTTGCTCGCCGGAATCCTGCATGATATCGGCAAGCGCCCCGGTGTTCGGGACCACGCTGTCGAAGGCGCCCGGCATGTGCCGGTGATTCTTCGCAGGATGGGATACGCGGAGTCGGTGGTCGGCATGGCGACGATTCTGGTTCGGGAACATCTCACCCTTTCGGACTATGCCACCGGGAAGGACCCCTATGACCCTGCCGTGGTGCAATCGCTTTCGGAACATCTGGAAGGCGATGTGCTGCTGCTAGATATGCTCTTCGACCTGACCAAGGCCGACGGTTCATCCCTGGGGGCCACCGCCTCCGAAGCCATCACCAAACGCTACGGCTGGTCGAAATGGCGTGAACAGCTCGTCACCACCATGTATGCGGCCACCAGAAGCCATATGCTCGGTCGGTAACTGCATCAACAGGACAGCACAACAGCCATCCGATACGATAACTGCACTAAAAGGACAGCAATGTGGTAATAATTTCTCCGAAAAGCTGTCCTTTTAGTGCAGTTATCGTATTTCGGCCTTACACGCCAAAATGAGAAGTGCCGCTTTCAGACCTTGGCTATCGCCCTTTCAATCCAGATGTCGCTGCGCACGCGTAGTCCGTTGCATATGGCTCGAACCCCGATGAACACCACGCTGATGAGTGCCCACAGCATGCCGATGCGCCAGATGTCATCGGGCCAGGGCACGGCTGCCGCCGCCCACAGCGTCAACAGATATACCGCAGCGGTGAGCGTGCAGGAGTAGGCCAGAAATCGATAGTCCTCGGCGCCGATAAGAATGCCGTCCAGAGCCCACATCCATCCGGCGAGGGGCAGGAATACGGCCTGCACAATCATGCCGACGGTAATCAGCATTTGCACGTGCGGACTGGCGCTGAACAGCGGCGATGCGATGAGTCCCAGAACGACCATGCCCACCCCGATGAGGATACCGGCGAGGAAGCCGGCGCGGGCCGCCTCGCGGGTCATGTGGCGCGCCTCGTCCCTGTCTCTGGCTCCGATGGATGTCGCCACCAGGGCCTGCCCGGCGATGCCAATGGCGTCGAGCATATTCAATGCGAAGTTCCAGGTGGAGTTGACCGCCTGGTATGCGGCCAGCACCTGTTCTCCCATATGCGTGGCCAATACGACGGTCATCACCATGGAGAGGCGCAGAGCCAGTGTGCGTATGAAAAGCGGGAATCCGTCTCCTGCGCTTGATGCGATGCCTTCCAATCGGGGCTTCCAGCTTGCGCCGAATTTCCTGGCCCAGACCAAGGCGGGGATGGCGAGCATGATGCCCATGACCCATTGGGCTATGAGCGTCGCTATGCCCGAACCGACGATGCCCCAGTGGAACACCAGGACGAAGAGGAGGTCGAGGACGGTATTGACCACAGCGCCCACGATGGCGGCGACGAGAGTGATGCGCACTTTGCGCATGCCGCGGAAAATGCCGTTGGCGGCATAGACGATCAGCATTCCCGGCAGACCGAAAATGATGGCTTGCAGATACAGCTCGGCCTGAACGAGCACCTGCCCGCGCGCTCCCATCAGTGCACAGAGCTCGCCTCCGAAGAAGAACAGCAGCAGGGATGCCGCCGTGCCGATAATCAGAGCCAGCCACATGCCGTCGATGCCCGCTTCGATGCCACGGCGTTTATGACCTGCACCCATAAGTGCGGCAACCTGCGAGGTCGTGTTGTACGCGAGGAATACGCACAGGCCGACCGTGGTCAGCAGGATGGTGGAACCGATGGACAGACCGGCGAGAGATGCGTCGCCGATGTGCCCGACCACGGCGGTGTCTATGAGGATGAATGCGGGTTCCGCGATCAGCTGGCCGAATGTGGGTATCGCCAGGGACAAAATCGCATGCCCGGTCTCGCGTTTGTTGCTCACTGCGCCTTCTTCCGCGATGCTGCGTGAATTGTCTGTCCTGTGCGTTGCTGCGGGTTCAGGCTATCAGCACCTTGAATTCAGGGAAGACGATGTTTCGAGCTTTGAGGAAGGGACTGTCGGACTGTGAGGGATATCACGCCTCAGACGTCGGCGAACGCAGGGTAAACGACCTGTGACGGCAAAGCTAATAGCACATGAATCAGGTTTTGGAAATCGTACAAATGTTCACGAGGGTCTATCCCCAAGCTATGCACAGAGTTATACCCATCGTGTGGATAACTCTGGGGATTATCCCCCTGAACACGCCTACGATGTGGATAACTTGTTTTTTCTGTCCACAAGGGGTGTGGATAGTCCATGTCGTCAACTGACAAGGGGCGAACGTAGAATCTAAACCATGAATTCCGAGGACTTCCCTGATTTTTCGCGCTCCGAGCAAGCAGGAGGCCGCAAACAAGGCTCACACCAAGGCCGAGCATCCGGCGGAGCGGGCGCATTGTCCGGCGATGCACTGTTCGACCGTGTTCCGCCACATGACGATGAGGCCGAGATGGCCGTTCTCGGTGGCATGCTGATGAGCAAGGACGCCATCGGCGAAGTCAGCCAGCTTATCGACGTATCCGACTTCTACCAACCGAAGAACCAGACGATCTACGATGCGGTTATCACCCTGTTCTCCGCATCGCAGCCCGTCGACGCCGTGCTGGTCGCCAACGCCCTGCTCAAGGACGGTGACCTGGAGAAGGTCGGAGGCACCGATTATCTGCATTCCCTCGTCGCATCTGTCCCAACCGCGGCGAACGCCACCTACTACGCCGATATCGTCCATCAACGGGCCATCCTGCGCAACGTGATTGCTGCAGGTACCAAAATCGCCCAGCTCGGCTATTCCGCCGAGGGCTCGCAGGCCGAAGACGTGGTCAATCTCGCACAGGCCGAGATATACGAGGTCAGTTCAGGTAAGGTCCGACAGGATTATCAGGCGATAGGGCCGGTTGTCCATGATGCCTTGGACCAGTTGGACAAGCTGCAGAACGGAGACCTCGAACGAGGCGTGCCCACCGGATTCAAGGACATCGACGATGTGACGCAGGGCTTGCAACCGGGGCAGATGATCGTGGTCGCGGGGCGCCCCGCGATGGGCAAATCCACCCTAGGCATCGATTTCGCTCGTTCGGCTGCCTTGCACCATCACGATGCCGCGGTCGTGTTCTCGCTGGAGATGAGCAAAACCGAGCTGGCGCAGCGCATCATTTCGGCCGAGACGAACATTCCGCTGGTGGCATTGCGCAGGGCGGACGACATCACGCCCGAGCGTTGGAACACCCTGAACAACTTCTGGAACAAACTGGATGATGCCCCGCTGTTCATCGATGACTCCCCGAATATGAGCCTTATGGAGATTCGGGCAAAATGCCGCCGTCTCAAACAGACCGACGACCTCAAACTCGTGGTTATCGACTACCTGCAGCTGATGAGCTCGGGCAAACAGATAGAGTCGCGACAGCAGGAGGTCTCGGAGTTCTCGCGAGCTCTGAAACTGCTGGCGAAGGAACTGGAACTCCCCGTGGTCGCTTTGAGCCAGTTGAACCGTGGTCCTGAAATGCGCAACGACCGCAAGCCCATGCTGTCGGATTTGCGCGAATCCGGTTCCATCGAGCAGGACGCCGATGTGGTGATGCTGGTGCACAGACCCGATTTCTACGACAAAGAGGACAGACCCGGCGAGGCGGACATCATTATGGCCAAGCACCGCAACGGTCCCACGGACACCTTCCATCTGGCATTCCTGGGAGCGACCTCCAAGTTCAAGGACATGCCGCAGGACTACCAACAGGCGGGGGTATGAGATGTCCGTTCAAGACCAGCAGCACGAGCGCGCGAACAACGAGAAACCGTGGTATTCCCCGACGATTCCACTCGTAGGCAAAGGCATCCGCCTGCTGTCCCGCCTGACCAGGCACGGCGGCAGCGCATTCCCCGGGAAGGTCATCGAAGCTCTGGACCCGGGATTTCTCGCCCGTTCACTGGCGCAGCTTCCTCTGGGGGTCGTTCTGGTCTCCGGTACCAACGGCAAAACCACCACGACGCGTATGGTCGCTTCAATGTTGGGTGACCAGGGCTTGAAGGTATTCACCAATCCCACCGGTTCGAATTTCACCAGAGGGGTGGTATCGGCGTTGCTGGGCTCGGTGAACGCCGCAGGCAAGCTGAATGCCGACATCGCCGTCCTGGAGCTTGACGAGGCCTATGCGGTGCATTTCGTCAAACAGGTCAAACCGCGATTCTCACTGTTGCTGAACGTGATGCGTGACCAGCTCGACCGTTTCGGAGAAATCGACAACACCGCCCGTCTGCTCAGCCACGTCGCCGAATCCACCACGGGCACCGTGGTGCTGAACCGCGAGGACCGACGTATCGCGGCTTTGGCACAATGCGTTCCGGAAGACACCTCCGTACGATATTTCGGGCTGAGCGAGGCATTGAAGGACGCGTTCCCCTCCGATGACGACATGCACGCGGATGACACATCCACGCAGACACCCGCAAGGGCGGAGCATGCCGAAGATGATGACGATTCCGCTCAGTCGAGCAAACAGAACCCAACGGCCGTAGGCTCCCGTCAGTCCTCATCGCACTCCATCGAAGTCTCCGCCGGTAGTCTGCTGCTCCCCATGGGTACGCCCGTGGCCGATGTGACCTTGGTGTCGGTGGGGAAACAGTACGCGCAGTTCGAGATGGACGGCGTGACGCGTGGCACCTCGGTCAAACTGGAAGGGCTGTACAACCTCTTCAACGCCGCGGCCGCCCTTACCGTGGTGCGCGCGGTGCAGCGCTCTTCGGGCACGGAGCATGAAGCAGACGACGACAGCCTGCTCTCATCGCTATCCGGTGTGACGCCGGCCTTCGGACGAGGCGAAGTGATTGACTACCGTGGCGTGCCTGTGGAGCTCGTGCTGGTAAAGAACCCGATGGGATTCCGACTGGCCTTGCAATCCTTCGACCCCCAAGGCTGCGACACGATGGTGGTCATCAACGATGAATTCGCCGACGGCCGGGATATGAGCTGGCTCTGGGATGTCGATTTCACCTCGCTGCGAGCCGAAGGCGTCGCGATGGTCTCGGGTGTTCGCGCCTGGGATATGGCGCTGCGTCTGGAATACGATGAGGTTCCCGTCTCCGGCGTGGAAACGAATCCCGCTCACGCCCTGGATGCTTTTCTGGCAGGGAATCAGGACTCCCCACAGGGGCCGAAGAGAATCTATTGCACCTATACCGCCATGTTGAAGATTCGTTCCGCACTCGCTCATCTGACCAAGGTCGCTGACGCAGGCGTCTGATTGGGCTCTGACGCAGTGAGCTGGGCGGGTGGCTTCGCGCTGTGGCGACGGGGCTATGCTGGTGTGAATGCCGAAGAGACGGAAATCGGATGGTGAATAGGAGGTCGTGATGGACAGGCGCATCGATGTGCTGTCGCTGTATCCGAAGGATATGAATATCTATGGTGATTCCGGCAACGTGCTCTCCATACGCCGTCGACTGGAGCTTTTCGGATACCACGTGCAGCTGCACGCCTACAACCAGGACGACGAATGGCCCGAACATGTGGACCTCGTTCTCGGCGGAGGCGGCCAGGACCAGGGGCAACGCAAAATCATCCGAGACCTGTTCAAACGCGCGGATGCCATCAGGGCTCTGGCGAACGACGGCGTCCCGATGCTGATGATTTGCGGAATGTACCAGCTCTTCGGCGACTATTTCGAAACCATCGACGGAGACCGACTGCCCGGCATCGGCATCCTGGGATTGCATACCATCGGTCAGGAAGAACGCCTGATAGGCAATCTGGTCGAACACTCGGAGGAGTTCGGCGACATCGTCGGTTATGAGAACCATTCCGGCAAGACCTTCCTGCATGAAGGCACCCGGCCGCTCGGCACCGTCGATAATCCGGGAACGGGAAACAATGGTTCCGACGGCACCGAAGGAGCCCGCATGAACCATGTCATCGGCACCTATATGCACGGTTCTCTGCTGCCGAAGAATCCTGAGATCACCGATTTCCTGATTCGTGCGGCATGCCAGCATCGCTATGGAGAGTTCGCGGCGCAGTCCGATGCCTCTGCCCTCCAGGAGCTGAAAGGTCTTGATGACATCGCGTCGAAGGCCAGAGCGGTGGCGATGCAACGCCCCCGCTGACATCGTCAGCTGACGATATACGGTATGCCACCGGAATTACGCTCGAAATTCACTGCTGTAGAGTTGAAGGAAGGGTGCCACCGAAGGATGCATGCGGGTGTGACATGACGGTGGCCGGACAACATGCGGATACGAGGAGGTAATCATGGCTGATTTCGATTTTGGTGAAGGTCTGCGCAAGGTGTTTCTCGCCGGTGTCGGCGCACTCGCCACAGGTGTCGAGAAGAGTCAGGAAATCGTCGACGAATTGGTGAAAAAGGGCGAAATCACCGTCGAGCAGGGCAAACAGCTCAATACGGAGCTCAAGCGCAAAGCTCAGGAGCATGCATCCGGCGATGAGCATGACGGCGGAGAACACGCGGCACAGGCCTAGCTCGAGACCAAGGCAGGCACGAGCGATACTGGTGATTCAGCGATGACCTCTCAAGGGCATCGGGTTCCGAAGAACCCGACCGACGCATCTCAGGACCGTATGCAGCATGCTGCCGCGGTTCCCGGGTCATATCGCGCTTCCACGGTAGATGACGACATGCTCCGCACACAGACCATCGGACTGTTCGGCAGCAAAACGCAGCAGACGAATCCGGATACGTACCATCTCACCGCTCTGGGCAAGATGCGGCGCCTGTGGCAGATAGCGAGAATCGCCACGCGCTTCGACGTTGTCAGAGGACTGACGCCGGTGACGATGCGACTGATGCTGGAGGCTCTTGGGCCGACCTTCGTGAAGGTCGGGCAGATTCTTTCGATGAGGTCCGAAATACTGCCGGACGCCTTCTGCAAGGAACTATCGAAGCTTCGCGCGAACGCCGACCCGATGCCCTACCAGACAGTCGTCAACACTCTCGCACGGGAGTACGGGCGTCCTGTCGAGGAGGTGTTCTCGCGGATAGACCCGACTCCTCTGGGGTCGGCATCCCTCGCCCAGGTTCACCGGGCAAAACTCGTGAGCGGCGAAGACGTCGCCATCAAGGTGCAGCGTCCCGGCGTGCGTGAGATCATGGCTCAGGACATCGACATCATGCGTTCCTTCGCTAAGGTGGCGACCCGCTTCGCCCGAAGCGCACAGATACTCGACCTCAAAGGTGTGGTCGAGGAGCTCTGGGAGACCTTCCAGACCGAAACCGATTTCATGATGGAGGCCCGTAATCTCGAGGACTTCCGGGATTTCTGCAAGGACTACGCCTACATCGACTGTCCGCGTCCATATATGGGGCTGTGCACGCAGCACGTGGTCGTCATGGATTACGTGGACGGAATCTCCGTCTCGCACCCCAAGGAACTGGTGAAGGCAGGATACGATCTCGAGGAAATCGGGATGAAACTGGTGGACAACTATGCCACCCAGGTGCTGGATGTGGGCTTCTTCCATGCCGACCCTCATCCGGGGAACATTCTCATCGACGGCGGACGCATCGTGTTCATCGATTTGGGGATGACGGGCAGACTCGATTCGAGCACCCGTTCCGCTCTGCGGGATATGCTCTACGCCGTGGCGCGGCAGGACTCCCCATCGCTGGCGAACGCCCTGCTGCGTTTCGCCGGTTCGGACCAGCAGCGTGCCGACGACTACTCATCACTGCTGGGCGATCTCGACGCCGTCATCGAACGTTTCGGCACCATCGCACTGGCGGAACTCAATATCGGCGAGTTCTTCAATGCGCTGATGCAACTGGCCCGCAGGCACGCGGTTGAGGTCCCCAGCACGGTGACCACCGTCGCACGCGGTCTCGTCACCTTGGAAGGCACCCTCGACGAGTTTCTCCCCTCGACGAATATGATTGCGATTATTTCGCAGCACATTCTGGCCTCGAAGACCACCGGCGAACGGGTCAAGGAGGAAACGAGCGCATTGCTCAATCAGGGCAACCTGGCGTTGCATGGCCTGCTTGCCGCACTGGGCGAGACGAAGACCGCAACGAAGATGCTCACCCGAGGACAGACGAAAATCAACATCGAGCTGGTGGGGTCGGAGCAGCCGCTGCAGCAACTCTCCGATATGGTCAACCGGATTACGATGGCATTGATTGTCGTAGGTCTGTATGTGGGGTCGTCCATCGTGTATTTCGCGGGAATCAAGCCGGTCATATTCGGCATTCCGGTCATCGGGCTGATGGGCTACGTGGTGGCGTTCATCCTTTCCGTCTGGATTGTCTTCGACATCATGCGGAAGAACAGGGCGGTCAAACGTCACTGAGTCCGCCGCGAAGGAGCGGAATTATCGGAGTTGTTAGCCCGTTCAAGATTATTGCGATATGTTAAAGCGATAACGCTACGGGTGAATACAGCGTTTCTTCGTTACAGTAAGGGAGCAATCGTCGCATATATTTGGTGTGTTTCCTACATGCGGGGGTAAGGGATTGCCGCGTACTTCGCAGTCGGGGTGGCGGTAACAAGGAGAGGATAGATGTCTATGTTTGCATTGGGTACCAGATTGTCCAAGAAAGTCGCGACCACGGCCGCAGCCGTGATGGTGGTCACCGGATTGGCCGTTGTCGCAGCGTGCGGCGAAGCGCCCGCGCCTTCGGCATCCAGCACCAACAGCTCGGTGAATCCTGATTTGGATACCGCTGCCTACACGAAAATCATCGACGGTGGAGAGACCGCGGACTCCGCTACGGTGGAAGGCAATGCCTGGGCAAAGGCCGTCAAGGATGCAGGCGTCCTCAAGGTCGGCGGTACCAAGACCTCGACCTTGTTCTCCTTGCAGTCCACCAGCGACAATCAGGTACGCGGCTTCGATGCCGGACTTTCCCAGCTGCTCGCCAAGTACATCATCGGCAAGTCGAATACCGAGCTGACCGTGGTCGACTCGTCGACCCGTGAGAGCGTGCTGCAGAACGGCACCGTGAACTCCGTGTTCGCCACCTACTCGATTACCGATGAGCGCAAGCAGAAGATTGATTTCGCAGGACCGTATTACGTATCCCAGCAGGCGATTCTGGTGAAGAAGTCCACCAACGATATTTCCGGCGTCAAGGACCTCGACGGCAAGAAAGTCGGTGTCCAGGCTGGTTCGACAGGCCCCGATGTGGTCAAGGAGAATGCGCCGAAGGCCACGGTCCAGGAATTCCAGACCGACGATGAGATTACGCAGGCGCTGCGCCAGGGCCGTATCGATGCCTATGTCGTGGATCAGACGCTGCTGCTGGGCGATGTCGTCAAGAACCCCAACGACTTCAAGATCGTCGGAGAACCATTCGGCGACAAGGACCCCTACGGCATCGGATTGCCGAAGGGCTCGGACGCCGCTGAATTCGTCAATGCCTGGTTGAAGAAGATCGAAGCAGACGGCACTTGGGCGAAGCTGTGGAAGGTTGCCATCGGCGACCGTACCGGTGTGACCGAGGTTCCGACGCCTCCTTCCATCGAGTAGTGGCACATTCGCATTTCGTGAGGCATGTGGCCGTTTCGCCGTTCCAGGCGTCGGCCACATGCCATTGAAGTCCGACACGGTTAAGGAGGTGCCATGGGAGCTGATCTCAGCCATCTACTGAATACATATGGCATGCAGTTCTTAAGCAGTTACTGGGTCTCTTTGCAGATCGCGCTGTTGGCATTCGCCGGTGGATTTCTGCTCGGCACCTTGTTGACGGTCGCCCGAGTGAGCCCGATACCGCCTTTACGAGGCGCAGTCAACGTATACGTCGAGACCTTTCGCAATGCGCCGGTGCTTTGCGTGCTGATTTTTATTGTCTACGCACTTCCCGATCTCGGCGTGGTCATCGACTATGAGCCCAGCGTGATCATCGCACTCATTCTGGTGTCGTCGGCATTCGCCTGCGATAATCTGCGCACAGGCATCAACACCATCGATGCAGGGCAGATCGAAGCCGCCCGCGCTCTGGGCATGGGGTTCACCTCCATCGTGGGTTCCGTCGTCCTTCCTCAGGCCTTCCGCAGTGTCATACAGCCGATGGTGACCCTGTTCATCTCGGTGGTCATCAGTTCCTCGGCCGGTTCCCTGGTGCCTTTGGCGCACAAGGAGCTGACCGGTCTCGTCGCCGAAATAAACAACCATGAGGCGCTGGGAGTGCTGACCTTCCTGGTCGCCTCCTTGCTGTACGTATTCACCGGCCTGATTATTGCCTTCTTCGGCCGCAGAGTTGAGAGGAGGCTCGCGATATGGCGATGACACGTACGGAACGTGCATTATTCGAAATCGGCGGGCCCAAGGCTCGTCGCCGTATCATCGTCGGCACCGTCATCAGTGCGATTCTGCTGGCCCTGCTGCTTGCCTGGGTGGTATACCGCTTCTACGAGAAGGGCCAGCTCGACTACCGGTATTGGTACTTCTTCGGGCAGTCCAACGTGCTGGCCTTCCTCGGTGCGGGCCTGGTCGGAACTTTGCGTGCCGCCTTGGGAGCCGGCGCGATCGCTCTCGTGGCAGGCATGCTGCTGATGCTCTGCCGTACCTCCTCAATCAGACCGTTGTCGTGGATCGCCACCACGATCATCGAATTCCTGAGGGGCACGCCGACCCTGCTGTTCATTTACTTCCTCTTCCTCGTTCCCGCGCAGTTCGGCCTGCACATGAGCACGTATTGGATGGTGGTCATTCCGACCTCCGCGTATGCCTCCGCCGTCCTCGCGGAAGTGTACAGGGCAGGTGTCGCCGCCGTGCCCAGCGGTCAGAAGGAAGCGGGGATATCCCTTGGCCTGGCTGATTCGCAGAACTTCCGCTATATCGTCATGCCGCAGATGCTGCGTATCGTGACGCCGACCTTGGTGGCGCAGCTGGTCGTAGTGGTGAAGGACACGACATTCGGATATGTGGTGACCTATCCCGAGCTGATGGTGAATGCCAAGGTGGTCATTGCCAACTTCAGCAGTCTGGTTCCCGTGTATCTGGTTGTCGCGATTGTCTATGTGCTCATCAACTACGCGATTTCCCGTTTCGCCAACTGGCTGTCTCACCGCAACAGCATCGATATTCTGGTCTGACCTGTCGAAACTGCATGGACTGGATAACTGCATCAGAAGTGTAGCAACATAGCGGGTTTCCTCCAGATAGCTGCCACCTTTGATGCAGGTATCTCTTTCTACGAAGCGCCGGTTAAGATACGAGGTGTGACGGACCGCAGGGGTGGTGGGCCGAAACCGTGATAACGACACTGTTGTTAACGACAGTGTGTGCAAGACAATGCGCAAAAGACAGTGTGTAAAAGACAGTGTGTAACGACGATGCAACGAAGGAGTACCCACAATGAGCTTCGGGAAAAACGTTCGTAGGCTGATATTCGCAGGTGCCGCAGCAGCGGGACTGGGCGCTTGGGCACTCGCGCCGAGAGGTCCTCGGGGAAGATCCAATGCAGGGGTCAGCGCCACCCCCAACGGCATACCGGGTCAGGAGATTTACGAAGACAGTCCCATACCCAACGTGCATTTTGCTCACCGCGGCCTGCATGATGCCGGTTCAGGCCTTACCGCCGGGTACCTTGCGGAGAGCGTCGATTACGTCACGCTCGCCAGGGAGATGGCCCAGAAGGCCGGATACGGCGTGGGTGTTTCCGGGGTTATCGCACCGGAGAATTCCCTGGCCTCATTCGCGGCGGCCTGCGAGGCCGGATTCGGCATCGAACTGGACCTGCAGCTGACCAAGGATGGGCATGTCGTCGTCGTGCATGACGACAATCTGGCCAGGGTCGCCGGTGTCAATCGCAACATTGCCGATCTGACCTACGCGCAGCTCTGCAGGATTCCACTCTTCCCACGCCCTGCCAAAGCAGGCGATGCTCGCGTCGAGACGGTGAGCGAGGACATCCCCGAGGCGCAGAGCGGTGACGAGTATGCGCAGTACGTGCCCTTGCTGACGGAAGTGCTCGCAGTGGTGGATGGCCGAGTTCCCCTGATTGTCGAATACAAGATGGGGGAGGACTTCGACGAGGAACTGATGACCCGTGGAGATGCCATACTTCGTGGATATCAGGGGCCATACGTAATCGAGTCCTTCCATCCGATGGCCGTGAACTGGTATCGGAATCATCGTCCCGAGGTGTGCAGAGGACAGCTGGCGGAAGCCGAATCCTTCGCATGCGGCAATGTTCGGGAAGTCAAACGCACCTTGGCCGGAAGCCTGTTGTTCAACTGGTTGGGACGTCCCGATTTCGTCGCCTTCGACTGGCATGGCGGCGATGGCTTCCCGGTGCGAAGCGCTCGTTCGCTCGGAGCGATTACCGTTTCTTGGACGGTTCGCAGCAGCGCCGAACAAGAGGCATCGGACCCGTACTTCGACTATATGATTTTTGAGTCCTTCGTGCCGCTCGCATAGCGCTGCACTGTTTGTATTACTGGCATGGCGCCGACCGCCCGCTGGGACGACGATTCCCGCCGCAATGAGAGAGTCCCGGATATGCACACCTTCGAGAGGCGCATATCCGGGACTCGTGTATTCGTCGTTCCGTACGTAGCGAGGCGGAATCAGTCGATGACGCCGTAGAGACGGTCACCGGCATCGCCCAGGCCGGGTACGATGTAGGATTTCTCGTTCAGCTTCTCGTCCACCGCGCAAACCACGACCTTGAAGTCGATGCTGGGGTCGATTTCCTCGCGCAGACGGTCGAGGCCCTCGGGTGCGGCGATGATGTTGATCGCCGTGACGTCCTTTGCCCCGCGCTCGGCGAGATAGTGGGTGGCGGCGATCAGCGTGCCGCCGGTGGCGAGCATCGGGTCGAGCAGGAAGCACTGACGGCCGGAAAGGTCCTCCGGCAGCCTGTTCGCATAGGTGACGATGTCGAGTGTGTTCTCATCGCGTTTCATGCCGAGGAATCCGACCTCGGCCGTCGGCACGAGGCGGGTCATGCCATCGAGCATGCCCAGACCGGCGCGCAGGACGGGTACGACCATGGGCCTTGGCGTGCTGAGCTTCTTGCCGACCATCGAAGCCACCGGAGTTTCGATGGGGTAGTCGGAGATGGCGAGGTTGCGGGTGGCTTCATAGGCTTCCAGCATGACCAGCTCGCTGACGAGTTCGCGGAAGGTGTTGGAGGGGGTGTTCTTATTTCGCAGGACGGTGAGCTTATGCTCCACCAGAGGGTGCTGCAGTACGTGTAATTCCATACTCTCAAGGGTAAACCCCAAAAGTGCGCGAACAGGGGGTTTGCAGTCACAAAGTCGCAAAAGCGAAGAGAAATGCGCCGAACCAAGAAAGCGCCTGTCGGCGCAAACGCCGCTCGCAGCGGCAACAAATGGAGCCCGGGGCTTTGACATGGCCCGACGCGGTAATCATTGTACGGCACTGGTCGCGAATGCCTGACGAGTGTTGTGCTTACCGAGGAATATACGTTTGAATTCCCCTGATTGCCGCTCAAAACGGATACAGACCGTTTGTGTAGGGATTTTTCAGATGAACACCGCTTGACGACGAAGTAAGTTCTCGGCATCACGCCATTATTGGGGTATAGGACTGCTCGTGTACTTGCGAATCCCTACACAAACGGAGTCTGCGGTGGTTCGAGGGACTTACTCCAGCTTCCCACGACGCCATAATGATGCTCCGTGCTTGAAATCCTTCGCGGTATTGGCCAGATTCCGGGAGGTCTTCAGCATGGACGAAACACGCGGGTTGCCATGTTGCGCTCCAAGGGCTTCGCTTCCGATGCTTTCTTTGCCCAGATGCTCGGCCTCCGATGACAGTCCTGCCGCGATGACTTCGCAGAACATGCACGCCCGTTCCAATGCGACCGCGAAATCCCCGGTGAAGGCGCCGGAGAGGATGGAATCCGCTGTTTTGGCGATGTCCGACGCCGTAGGAGCTTGGTCGATGCCGACGATCGCGGATGCGGCGGTATCGAAGGGCTCGCCGGAACGCCACAGCAGGCTGATGGATTCGCGGTTTCGGTGCATCCATGTGCGCAGCGTATAGAGGCGCCAGAGGATGCCGGGGAGGGAGTCCGCTTCGGATCTGCTCCACAGTTCGGCTACGATGTCAATGCCCTCACGGTCAATGAGGGACAGAACCCGCTGAACGATCTGAGGGTCCTGCGTGTGATGAACGCGGTCAAGGAGCGATGCAGCCGAGGTGTGGCTCAGCTCGCTGATCTGCTGGGGATCCATCCCTCCTGAAAGGTGATCGGCCACAGCCTGGTCCAGTTGTGCCGGACGGGCAGGACGATTGGAGCCCGAGCGTGCCGATGAGAAGGCATGCGACGATGAACGGACGGAGCCTGATGAGAAGAAATCAATAGACAATAGGTGCCACTTTCTGGATATCGATGATGACAGGTCCATCAGCAGAATCTACTACACTCAGCGCCAAGGCATGGGCCGTCTGCATGTAGGGTGATGCCTTCGGCAGCCGTTTCGCCAGTCCGGAAGAGGTGCACATGCCTCGTAACTCTTCGAAAATGCTCTCAAACAGGGGACGGTGGGTGCACAGCACCGTATGCCGTGATTCTCGCAGAGCTGACATGATGCAGGAATCGAGGGCGTCGAGCACCCTCTGATGGCTCGTTTCGTAAGCCTGTTCGGTGAAGTCGTCGCTGCGTTCCAGCGGGATGCCGCTTTGCAAGGCATAGGGGAGCACGGTGTCCGCGCATCTGGTCCACGAGGAACTCACGATCTGGGAGGGTGCGAAACACGCCAGCTCCCGGGACAGGGCATAGGACGCAGCGGCACCCTGCGGTGTCAGCGGACGGATGTCATCGGTGCCTATCCATGATTTCCTGGATTCGGCCTTGCCGTGTCTGACGACAATCAGCGACACGGCACCCAACGCCGATTCGCGAAGGCGGGAGACAAGGGCATCGAGCACGGTGCGATCGGTCGAATGAGTGAGCATACGCCTCGCCTGCTGGATGGACGTCCATCGAATGTCGTTGATTTCCGAGGCATCGGGCTCATGAACGGGGCCGAAGGCGACGTGCCGCTGCTGCTCCTGCAAGGCGGTCAGCGGTGTCGCCATCCAGAACGACACCCGTTTGATGGTCGAGCCCGACACACCTTTTCGTTTGCGTCCGCCCTCTTCGTTCAAAGGGTATTCCACGGTGGTGAGGAAGGGGCCGAGCCGTGCAGGTGTGCCGGTTTCCTCGCCGACTTCGCGGACGGCGGTTCGAAACAGCGACTCGTTCTGCTCCTGTTTGCCTTTTGGCCAGCTCCAGTCGTCGTACTTCGGCCGGTGGACCAGGCAGACCTCCAGGCTGTCGCTCAAAGCGTGCAGCTCTTCGTCGTCAAGCGCCGTTGCGCTGTGCCTATCCGACGGTGGCAGGCAGCCCGAACGTACCCTGACCAGTATCGCTCCGGCTGCCTCGATGGTCTTAGACATGGCTGGTCCTTGAGTCTGCGAGCATCAGCGGGGAAGCTGAGGTCCGCGTGTGTGTTTCTTGATCAGATACTCCTGGCAATCGATGAGCGGCTGTCCCTGCTCGTCGTGCGAGTGGCGGATATACGATCCGTCTCCCTGCATATGCCAGGAACTGGTGGTGTCGGCCATCTGCAAGTCCACATATTTGATGAGCTCGTCGACCTCATCGGGAGCGGTGATGCGCACCAGCGCCTCGACGCGTCTGTCGAGGTTACGGTGCATGAGATCAGCAGAGCCTATCCACACCTCGGGGCCAGAAATCGGCCCTTCGCCGATCTGTGGCCCTTCCGCGTTGGCGAAGGCGAAGATACGGCTGTGCTCGAGGAATCGACCGAGGATCGAACGAACTCGTATCGTGTCGCTGAGACCGGGGACTCCGGGTTTGAGCGCACATATTCCGCGCTCGACGATGTCGATGTTCACGCCTGCCTGGCTCGCACGGTACAAGGCGTCAATCGTCTTCTCGTCGACGAGGGAGTTGACCTTGATTTTTATCCACGCATCCTTGCCCTGACGTGCTGCGGCCTCTTCGCGCTGGATACGCTGGATAAGTCCCGTGCGCACGGTGCGAGGCGCGACCAGCAGCCTATGGAAGCTGGACTTGGGCGCGTAGCCTGACAACTGGTTGAAGAGCCTGGTGAGATCCTGCCCGACAACAGGGTCGCACGTCAGCAGTCCGAGGTCGGTGTAGATACGGGCGGTCTTGGGATTGTAATTTCCCGTTCCGACGTGACAATACCGGCGCAACCCCTCCTGCTCCTGCCTGATGACCAGGGAGAGCTTGCAGTGGGTCTTCAAGCCCACGATGCCGTACACCACATGCACTCCGGCCCGTTCCAGCTTGCGTGCCCAAGCGATGTTGGCCTCTTCATCGAAGCGGGCCTTGATCTCCACCAATGCCAGCACCTGTTTGCCTGCATGTGCGGCATCCACCAGGGCGTCGATAATCGGCGAGTTGCCGGATGTGCGATAGAGGGTCTGCTTGATGGCAAGCACCTTCGGGTCGGCGGCGGCCTGCGCGAGGAAGGCCTGGACCGATGTGGAGAAGGAATCGTAGGGGTGATGCAGCAGCACGTCGCGTTCGCGAATCGCCGCGAAGATATCCTGGGCCCTGCTGGATTCGACTTCGGCGATTTGTCTGTTCGTCGCGGGAATGAAGGGTTGGTACTTGAGATCGGCGCGGTCTATGGACTGCAATTCGAAGAGCACGGTGAAGTCCAGAGGCGCGGGCAGACGATACACTTCGTCCTCGTTGACGCCGAGCTTGTCGGCCAGGAGCTGGGAGAGGAAGGGCGATGTGGTGTCGGAGATCTCGAGTCTGATAGGAGGTCCGAAGCGGCGACGGAGCAGTTCCTTCTCCATCGCGTTCAGCAGATTCTCCGCGTCATCTTCCTCGACGTCTATATCCTCGTTGCGCGTGACGCGGAAGGAGCGTGCCTCCTTGATGATCATGCCGGGGAACAGGGCTTCGAGATGCGCTATCAGCAGGTTCTCCATGGTGATGAAGCCGTAGCGTTCCTCACGTCCCTCCTCATCCGTCAAATCTTCGACGGCGACCAGTCGAGGCATGTTGTCCGGAATCTTGATGCGCGCGAAGTGTGACTTGCCCGAAGCGGGATTCTCCACTATGACGGCGAGGTTCAGCGAGTTTCCGGAGATGTACGGGAATGGGTGGGCAGGGTCGACGGCCAGGGGCGTGAGAACGGGGAAGACCTGACGGCGGAATATACGTGAGAGCCGCTCCTGCTCGGTGGCATTGAGCTGGTTCCATCGCAGCAGCACGATGTGCTCTTTCGCCAGTTCGGGAAGGATGTGCTCGTTCACATAATGTGCGTGTTCGTCCTGAAGCTTGTGGGCGTGATCGGAAATCGCGCGCAACTGCTGCCTTGGGCTGAGGCCGCTGGCGGCCGTCACCGCTATGCCGCTGTCGATACGGCGTTTGAGGCCTGCGACGCGGACCATGAAGAATTCATCGAGATTGCTGGCGAAGATGGCGGCGAAATTCGCGCGTTCAAGCATCGGCTGGGTCTCATCTTCGGCGAGTTCTAGCACGCGCTTGTTGAACTTCAGCCAGCTGATCTCTCTGTCGAAGAAACGGTCTTCGGGCAAGGGGGTCGCATCCGCCCCGGAGCCGTCCGCGCGACGGTCAAGCTTGTCGGTTTCCGCAATATGCTCTGCGATCTGGCTGCGCAGAACCGCCTTTGACGGAGCATCAAAAATCTGAACCATAAAACCATCCTAGATGCAGGGGCATAACACTTCATGCCCAGCTGATGAGAATTCAAGATGAATTCACATAACGATACTCGGTTCGAGCTCGGATTTCCGGCCCCTTCCGTTGTGGCGTGTAGGGGAGAATGCGATAACTGCATCACCAGGGCAGTGCATTCCCCGTTGTCTACGCGGAAAGATGTCCTGGTGATGCAGTTATCGCATCAGAGGGGCATGGGCTGAGGAAGCAAAAGAGGAGGCGCCCCGCCGGGGCGCCTCCTCTACAAGTCCAACTCAGCAGAATCTCTGCACAACATCATCGTTGCGACGGTAAGTCTATCCATTGCCCGTCCAACGTAACGGTCCTCGTGACCATATACCTTTGTGGGCTTCTGCTCTGTTCTGTTGTCCTTGTAATGACTATTATGCCCCTAATTTCTGCGCTTGCAAGTCCTATATGGGCATTGTGACCTTCTTGTCGAAAGTGGTAGCAAATGGTGTTCTTGCGCCGAGGAAAGTGCAGTTCGGCCCTGTAATGAACACCATTCTGTTCACTTCTGTGACATGCCCTCAGAATCGTGATTGGTGGTGTGTCTCATGGCCGTGGTTATCCACTCTCACGCGGATAGTCGCACCTTCGACCACAAGACCTTGCAGATGCGGCAAGGCCGCTGGTTCGTATATTCAATGTTCCCATGATAATGAACAGCAGAACAGCGCATTCAGGTTCGCGACGAACCGCGCAGAGACCCGTGCGTGGAACAACTCGCAGAACTGCGGTCTCGGCGAGTGCCGACGCTTTCGACGCGGGTGACGGGTTGTGCCGTGTGGTCGTGTGCGTTGGCGTGAGCGGTGGGCTCGGAGTGAGCACCATGGCCTCGATGCTGGCATGGCATCTTGCCCGCAGTGGGATGCGCACGGCGATCGTGGATGCCGATTTCTCCAGAGGAGGACTCGACGTGCTTCTGGGCATCGAATCGGAGCATGGTCTGCGCTTCGGCGATGTCACGGCACCCCTTGGCCGCCTTGACGGCAATGCGCTATCCCACGAGCTCGCTTCCTGGGAGACGATGAAGGTGCTGAGCGTAGATCCATGGAAGGCCGAACGTCCTGACTGGTGGGAGCAGCAGGCGGCCGTCAAAGCCTTGCGGGAAGTCAATGACGTGGTGGTTATCGATGCCGGGCTGGGAGAGGGCCTCGCCGATCTGGCGCTGCCCTCGTCGGCTCAGACCGTTTTGCTGGCGGAGCTGTCGGTGCTCGGCCTGGCGCGGGCGAAGGCATTGCTCGGGTCCGAACCGTCGCTTGGTGCCGAAGGCCCCGGCGGCAGCAAAGTCAGGCGTGGCTCCGGTGGCAGGGCACGGGGATCGCAGGAGCCGATGATTGTCGGCATATCGCCTCGAGTCCTTCGGATGCGGGTGGTCGGGGTCGGTGTCAAGGATGCCCAGGAGTATCTCGGCAGAGAGATTCTGGGTGCGCTCGCAGTCAGCAAACGGCTCGGAGAGTCGATACTGTCCGGAACCGGCATTCCACGAATACCGAAGCGTCATATCCCTGTTCTCGACGCGCTGGTTGAAGCGATTCTGGACGGTCTCGGGCACGACGGGCATCATCGCATCGAAGGCCTTCGCGGCGGACCGTATGCGGATGCCGGCTGCGACGGTGCGCACCGTGACCATTCGAAGGCTGAGACATCTCGAAAAGCAGGGCAGGCGGGTGACGACCATGTCTGAAGAAAGCGAAGAGGACGACCTGATTTTCGGCCCTCTCGATGAGTTCGCACACGATCCGAAGGTCAGCGACATTGCGGTCACCGAACAGGGTCGGGTGTGGGTCGACTCCGGTGACGGCATGAAGGAACGCTTCGCGCGTCTCAGCTTTCATTCGCCAAGGGTCGTGCGTGAATTCGCCGTTCAGCTCTGCTCGCAATTGGGTCACAGGCTGGACGACGCCTGCCCGATAGCCGATGTCTCGACACCCGGAGGCATACGAATCAATGCCGTGATTGCTCCGCTGGTTCCCCACGGTGCGGTGATTTCCATACGATTCCCCAATCGAATGACTCCGCGACTTGACCACCTGGCACGTGAGGGCATGATGCCGGAAATCTGGGCATCCACACTCAAGTCCCTGGTGCGCAGAAGGGCATCGCTGCTGGTAACGGGTGCCACGGCAGCCGGTAAGACCACGCTGCTCAGGGCCTTGCTCGCGGAGTGCGACGACAATGATCGAATCATCACGGTTGAAGAGACCCGGGAACTCGGTCAACTGCCCATGCCTAATCACGTGTCATTGGCCACCCGTGCCGCGAACGTCGAGGGAGCAGGTGCCATCGGGCTGGAGGAGTTGATGCGAGCGACCTTGAGAATGCGACCGGACCGTGTGATTCTGGGCGAATGCAGGGGCGCCGAAGTCGTGCATCTTCTGAGGGCCTTGAATGCCGGGCATCGTGGTGGTATGGCCACGATCCACGCCAACGGTGTTCCGGGGACTCCGGCGAGGCTGGTGTCCCTGGGGCTGCTCGCAGGGCTTGATGCGAAGGCGATGACCTACCTGCTTGAAGGGGCGTTCGATGTGCTCATCCATGTGCACCGCGTATCCGGGGTGCGGCGGATAGCCCAGATAGGGTGTCTGCATCAAGGAGACGGCGGCCAGCTGTCAGGCAGGGTGCTGTCGGTATGGGATGGCGGCACCGGGGTGCTCGGGGGTGATGCATGGTGCCGTTTTCTTGAGCGGTGGAATCCCGAATGGCTTTCCTCAGCACCACGCGCGGGGAGAGGATGGTCATGACCGTTGAAAGCGCCGCGGCGAATCTCGCCATATGCCTGAGTGCGCTGCTGATTCTATGGCCGAGCAACGCTGCACCGGGTAGCGGACGTCTGCGAAGAAGCATGCGACCAAACCCCCGTGGAAGCTTCGGCCCGGGAACGATATCCACCCTTGCCTCACTCAGCTCCATGCTGCGCTGCGGAATGGGCATCGTGGAAAGTGCGGAGCTCCTGGCGACAAGGCCGTTCGCGACGAAAGTGCTGAGCCTGGAGCGCAGCTATGCTCTGCTGTGGAGATGCAGAAGCGAAAGCGAAAGCCCTGCGCAGGTCCAAGAGATTGCCCTGGCTCTGACCGCAGCGTACCGGCTCAGTGAGGAATTGGGGTGCGAGGCCGCGAGAAGCGTTGACGCCGCAGCCATGGCCTACAGACGTTCCAGAAACGTGGACGAGCTGAGAAGCAAGGCGTTTTCCATGCCAAAAGCCACCGTGAGGCTGTTGTCGATTCTGCCTTTTGCCGCCATCGCCGTAGGGGAGCTCATCGGTATCCCAGTGCTTTCCTTTCTCCTCACCAAGAGACTCGGCATGTTGTGTCTCGTGCTGGGATGCTGCAGTTACGTCCTGGGAGTGCTATGGATGCGTGCCCTGCTCCGGCACGGCTTCGCCGACGGTTCCGTGCACGGCGGGGAATCGGGAGGATACGCATGGGAGACGTCCTGATGCCACTGGCCATTGTCGGACTGATATTGCTCGCCGGGCCCCGAAATGACAGAATCGCGCCCTTCAGAAGGATGAATGCGAGTGCGAGCTTGCACATCCCGCTGATTCTTGAACTGCTTGCGGTCGCCCTCCGGCAAGGCTCATCGATTACCCGTGCTCTGGATACGGTCGCTCAGGTGGTGGATGTCGGTCTCGGTACGGCGGTGGGGAAGGTGACCGCGTCATTGCACCAGGGGGTCGCATGGTCCGAATCGTGGGCCCTGGTCTGTGACGACGGCAGCTACGTGGGGCAGGCGTGCATCGTACTGAGAGATACCTTGGAAGCCTCATGGCGTCTGGGAGCGTCCCCTTTGCCCCGCATAGAAGCGGTGATATCCCAATTGGACGGAGAACAGCGCACGCGTGTGGAATCTCAAGCGGCGCGGCTGTCGATCAGACTGCTGCTCCCAACCGCATTATGCTTTCTGCCGGCATTCGTGCTGCTCGGTGTGATTCCCTGCATCTCCGCCTTCGCACAAGGACTGTTCGCGTAAGTGAATCCTCGGGATTCCGCCGTGTGGCGGTGTTCGCGGAGGCAGTCCCCAAAGGTCACACGGCCTCCTGCCATGCAGCGGCGCTGCGTAGGCTCCTGGGGACCGTGCTTGTCGCATGACTGAACGGAGTTGTTCACCTTGCACGATGCGACCGCCACCTTCGACCACATGTCTCTCTGAGGATGGGCTGTCCCGCCCTGCGCAGGCATAGTGGTGTCACGCACACACGCCGTCGTCGTTCGTTCCGGAAGCCCTCTCCAGCTGCTTCCCGGAGCTCAGAGGAGTACAGAGACGCTCCGCCCGGAATATCGACGATTCACATGATGCAGCTATTGATTCAGCAATTCACGAAAGGACTGACCATGCAATACGACAATCTCATGAAGAAGACCGACCCGGAGTGCACTGTCGGGGATGACGGGAGCTGCGGCACCTGTATCACGAACCTCCCGCAGCGTCTTGGCAAGGGCATAACGAAGCGGTGCTGTCTGTTGGACGCCCGCATACGTACGGTGACGTCCGAACCCGAAGCGGGGATGGCGACCGCGGAATATGCCGTGGTGCTTATCGCCGCCACCGGTTTCGCGGGTATTCTCGTGGCGATTCTCAAGTCGGGCGATGTGAGAGAGCTGTTGATGAACATCGTCAAACAAGCCCTCAACATCGGGTGATGAGCAATTCGTCAAAGCCGGGCGTTCCGGCAGACAGAGGCAGCGTGACCGCGGAGTTCGCCATGGTATTGCCTGCCGTCATGGCTCTGGCCATGACGTTGCTGGCGCTGACGAGCGCGGTCACCGCTCGCATCGACTGTCAGGACGCCGCCAGCGCCGCGGCGAGGGAGATGCTGACTTCCGGAGATGTGCAGCGCTCGGAGCAGGTCGCGCGGGTGGCGGGTGGAAACGGCACAGAGGTGTGGATGCATCGTGAGGACATGTACATCGTGGTCACCACGCAGTGCCCCATACTTCCAGACGTCCTGGGAGCGCTCCCGCTGCACGTGAATGGCAAGGCGGCTGGGACCCTGGCCGCTGCTGCCGAGCCTGATGCATCTGCTGAGCCAGTGGTCTCAATCGGATGCCCGGGAAACGAGGAGTGGACGGTCAGCGCCACGGATTGGCCGCCGGCTGACACAGAAGGAGAGGTGGAGACATGAACGGCTGCGCGAAGCTGGATGGTGTCGAGCGCGATGGTGTTCGACCCGATGGTGTCGAGCAAGACCCTGGAGGTTCGGACCGTGCCGGTTCGGACGGTGCCGGTTCGGACCGTGCCGTGAGCACTTGCATGAAGAGCGATGCCGGTTCGGGCACGATGCTCGGCGTCGTGTTGATTATGGGCGTCGCCGTGTGCCTGACCGCCCTGACGCTGGTCGGCAATGCTCTGGTGGTGTCGGCTCAGGCTCGTTCGGCTGCCGACATGGCCGCTCTCGCGGCTGCCGGCGCATATCAGGCAGGAGAGAAGGAGCCCTGCCGCGCCGCGGTCGACAATGCGGCCAAAGTTGACGCGACGGTTCTGGAATGTCGAATCGTGGACGAGGACGCCCTGGTCTCGGTGTTACGCAGATTGCTGCTGACGTCTCTGCCTCCTGTCGAGCAACGTTCCCGTGCCGGGCCCGAGTTCTGCGACGAGCTTCGGCAATAATTCCTGGGACAGCCGTCCTTCCGATGCAGTTGTCATGTTCTGCATGGGCATCTCCAAATGCTCGGAACCCTGTTTCCTGTGCGTCATTCACCTTCGGCGTAGCCTCTGACGAACGTCGCTTGTATGGTTGGTAGCGCTTGGCCGGAGCGGCTTGTTCTCGGCGCTCGCACACGCGATCATGGCAGAGGGACGGTAGATTAGAAGCATGGCTCTTGCACTATATAGGCGTTATCGTCCGGATACCTTCGACGGCGTAATCGGACAGGACCAGGTGACGGTACCGCCTTGGCCGTGCCTTGGATCAGGGGAAGCTGACGCATGCCTATCTGTTCTCGGGGCCCAGGGGTTGCGGCAAGACGAGCTGCGCCCGTATTCTGGCACGTTGCGTCAACTGCGCCAAGGGACCGACCAGTCATCCATGCGGAGAATGCGACAGCTGCAAGGATCTGGCGACCGGGGGTCCCGGGTCGATCGACGTGGTGGAGATTGACGCCGCCAGCCATAACGGTGTGGATGACGCCCGGGAGCTGAGGGAACGTGCGGGCTTCGCCCCTGCCCGAGACCGGTACAAGATTTTCATTCTCGACGAAGCGCATATGGTCACGCAGCAGGGATTCAACGCGATGCTGAAGATCGTGGAAGAGCCTCCCGAGCACGTGATGTTCATATTCGCCACCACCGAGCCCGAAAAGGTCATCGGCACCATCCGCTCCCGCACCCATCATTACCCTTTCAGACTGGTGCCTCCCGAGGTCATGGGTCCGTATCTGGAACAGGTGTGCGACAACGAGGGCATCCACGCCCAGTCCGGCGTGCTCCGTCTGGCCATGAGGGCCGGTGGTGGCTCCATGCGAGACACGCTTTCCGTGCTTGACCAGCTGATGGTCGGAGCGCAGGAGGATACGATAACCCAGGATTCCGCCATCGCATTGCTTGGTTTTACGCCCGAGACGCTGATACGCGATGCCGTCAACGCCATAATCGACGGCAACGGTGAGGAACTCTATGGAGTCGTGCAAAAGGTGGTCGTGGGAGGTTTCGACCCCCGGAGATTCGTCGAAGACCTGCTCTCGCGGGTGCGTGATCTGCTGGTGCTCACC
Source organism: Bifidobacterium crudilactis (assembly GCF_000738005.1). Lineage (NCBI taxonomy): Bacteria > Bacillati > Actinomycetota > Actinomycetes > Bifidobacteriales > Bifidobacteriaceae > Bifidobacterium > Bifidobacterium crudilactis. Next base: position 431,003 of record NZ_JHAL01000001.1, read on the forward strand.
TTGGGTGGCGTTCATGCCGAAAACGTCCTGAGCGATGACGCCGAGACGGAGGACATCGAGGAACTGCACCGTCAGGCGGCCAGTCTCGGACTGCAATCGCTCACGCATATCGCCCAGATCATCAACGACACCTTTGCCTCCATGAGCGGCGCGACATCTCCGCGTATGCGACTGGAACTGCTTGTCGCCCGATTGCTGTCGTACCGGATGGCCCAATCCGAACATGCCACTGAGACGTCGGCTCCTGCCGAATCGCCCCGTGCTGCGCAGCCCGCAGGTCGTCAGACAAGGCAAAGCGGAGGTTTCATCGGTGCCCGACGTGCCAAGAACACCGAGACCGGGAGCGGTCAGCAATCCCAGCCGCAGCAGCAAGTGACGCCGGCCCCTGCCGTTGCACGAAACGATGCGGAAAACGGCGCGCAAGGCACTCCGCGCGCGGATGACGCTGCAACTGCCGTGCCGCAGTCGGTGAACGGCAAGGGCGCAGCCGATTCGGCGACTGCGGTGAAGTCTCCGGAGCACACCTCGTCAGCCGCATCACGCCAAGGGGCCGGTGAGGTCTCGGCCGCTGTTGCCGAGCGTGCAGGTGCAGGCGACCGCGGTTCCTCCGATCAGGCTCCTGCATATGGGAGCGTCGATGAACAGTGGGACGCGGTGGTCGGCGCCCTTCCACCGGATGTCAAAGAGTACGTGACCAGGGCCAAGGTTCCCAGTGTCGCTCTTGATGTCGCCAATTCCGGAAGGCGTCGTCTGCGGATGACCTTCGATACACCGCTCAGCCAACATGCCTTCGCACTGGCCGTCGCATCGGAAGGTGTCGAAGGGGAGACCAGTATTCCCAAAATCGTGTTGCTCATGGTGAAGCGTTCCTTCGGCACGGAAACCTTCATCGCTCCCTCGCCGACCGCCGCGGATGGCAATCCGGTGGAGTCGACCAGAAAGATGAGTCCTGAACAGCTGGCGGATGTGAAACGACGCATAGCCTTGGCAAAGGCGGGGCTCTCCGCCGCCAATCTCGGTATGGCATCGCAGATGTCGCAAGGTGCCGCGGGCGGGCAGAATCGTGGAAGGTCGAAAGCTCCCAGAGCCGCGTCGGCACAGTCCGGACATGTGGATTCAGAGCATGAGGACGATGCGGGGCACGACGCCGACGGGCGGGAATCGGACCCCGCGCACCACCGAGGTCGGAGCAATCCTGATTCCCCGCTTTCGGATGACGATCCCTGGGCGAAACCGCATCCTGCACAACCGCAGAGCGCGCAATCGGCGGACGCTGGAAACGTCGGAAGTGCGGGGAGCGCTGCCTTCCATGAGGCATCGCGCGTCAACAATCACACGCGGAAGGTCGTGGCCGTTCCGGATATGTCCAATGACGACGATCCGTGGCTGGAACCCGTACAAGAGTCGTCCCGTGCGGATGGCGGTCCGCAGGATGACGAAACTCGGTCTTCTGCGGCGCGTCCCGAGCACCTGACGGAGGCGTTGCCCGGCGACAAGGCCGCCTGGGACGAGAGACAAGCGCAACAGGATGCTCCCGGCACGCATGTGCAGCCGGACGATCGCGCCGATGCACGCTCTGGCGGTAACCCGAGGACGTCGCCTTCGGGCCAGGGTTCCGATGCAGGTGACGCGCCAGCAAGGAGACAACCGCGTGTCGCCGCCGATGAAGACACCTACACGATGCAGGACAAGAGCCTGAACGGCGACGGCGTCCTCGACATCGAGGGCATCACCAGACTGTTCGACGTGAAGCAGGTCGAGACCTTTGCCGCGGACGACCCGCTGAATCCGATCAATGTCGAACATCATAAACAGCAAGGACACGAGTAATGGCTTTGGCGTACGACGGTGCGATTCAGGATCTGATCGACGGTTTCGCGAAATTGCCGGGAATCGGCCCCAAAGGCGCTCAACGCATAGCCTTCTATCTGCTTGGGGCGGATATGCAGGAGGCACAGGAGCTGGCCGATGCCATAGTCACCGTGAAGGTGAAGGTCAGGTTCTGCGAGATATGCGGCAATGTGTGCGAAAGCAGCCCCTGCCCGATCTGCGAGGACCCGCGGCGTGACCGAAGCGTGATATGCGTTGTGGAGGAGCCCAAGGATGTTATGAGCATCGAACGAACGCGTGAGTTCAAAGGCCTGTATCAGGTGCTCGGAGGTGCCATCAATCCGATGGCGAACGTCGGTCCTGCAGACCTGAAGATCGCCCAGCTGCTCAAGCGGTTGAAGGACGATGAGGTTACCGAGGTGATTCTTGCGCTTGACCCCAATATCGAGGGGGAGGCCACGACCACCTATCTGAGCCGGCTGCTCGGGCCGCTGGATTTGAAGGTCACGCGTCTGGCGAGCGGATTGCCGGTCGGCAGCGATCTGGAATATGCGGATGAAATCACCCTGGGGCGTGCTCTCGCAGGGCGTCGCACGGTGTGATCGTCCTGAGACGCTTCCGGCTCGGAAACAATCGCCAAAGGGTCTCGACGCCCGGTGAAGTGCTCTGCCCATATGCTGGGAGAAGTGTCGGGGCTATCTATGCCGCAACCTATAATCGTCACAATTGTGTAAAAATGTCGCGAAGCGGTGAAATACCAGTTGCGAGATTGGATTGAAGTGGCCCTTATCGTTCAGAAATACGGCGGATCATCCGTCGCGGATTCAGATTCCATCAAGCGCGTTGCGAAGCGCATCATTGCGACCAAAAAAGCGGGCAACGATGTCGCCGTCGTGGTTTCTGCCATGGGGGATACCACCGATGACCTGATCGATCAGGCTTTGGATATGGATTCCAATCCACCTGCACGTGAGATGGATATGCTGATGACCGCCGGTGAGCGTATTTCCATGAGCCTTCTGGCGATGGCCATTCACGCGCAAGGCGACAAGGCGCATTCCTTTACGGGTTCCCAGGCCGGGTTCATGACCGATGCAAGGTACGGGGCCGCGCACATCCGAGCGGTGCATCCGCACCGTGTGGCCGAAGCTCTCGGCAATGGCGAAGTCGGCATCGTCGCCGGGTTTCAAGGCGTCAACCCCGATGGGGACGCCACCACACTCGGACGCGGCGGTTCGGACACGTCAGCCGTGGCGCTGGCGGTGGCGTTGCATGCCGACGTCTGCGAGATATACACGGATGTGGACGGTGTGTTCACCGCCGATCCGCGCATAGTCCCCACTGCGAGGAGGATTCCGGTGATCTCCTACGAGGAGATGATGGAGATGGCAGCATCGGGTTCCAAGATTCTGGCATTGAGATGCGTGGAGTATGCGCAGCGCTTCCACATGCCGATTCATGTGCGCAGCTCCTTTTCTCACCGCTCGGGAACGCTGATCATTCCACAGGGAATGAATCCCGGTATCGTGCCAAACTATTCGTAATGCCGGGACGGGGACGTGCTCCCTGCGCCAAAGATCAGAACAGAACAACACATCAGACACATGAGGCGGATTCATGAACAATAACGATGAGAACAAATCAATGGGCGAACTGTTCCCGGATCTCAACGGGCCTGAGTCGCCGGTCATCTCAGGTGTGGCTCACGACAGCAGCGAAGCGCAGGTCACCTTGCGCGCCGTCCCCGATCTCCCCGGTGTCGCCGCGCAGTTGTTCACCATTCTCGCCGAAGGCGGCATCAACATCGATATGATCGTGCAGGCAGGTGCCGCGACGGGGACGGCCGACATCTCATTCACCATGCCGCAGGCGCAGACGGATGCGGTGGAGACGCTGATGGAATCTCAGGCGAAGCCGCTGGGCTACGACAGCGTCGAGGTGAACACCCATGTGGGCAAGGTGACTCTGGTGGGGGTGGGCATGAAAACCCACTCGGGCATCACGGCCACCTTCTTCAAGGCTCTGAGTGCGAAGAACATCAATGTGCTGATGATTTCCACCTCGGAGATCCGCATCTCGGCGATGGTGCCTTTGGAAGATCTGGACGATGCGGTGAGGGCGATTCACACCGCGTTTAATCTGGATGCTGAACAGATCGAAGCTGTTGTATATGGAGGGACGGGACGCTGATATGGCGAGAATACATGATCACGGTGTGAATGTTGCGGTTCTGGGAGCCACCGGACAGGTCGGCATGGTGATGCGCCGCATTCTGGCCGAGCGCGATTTTCCTGTCAAGGACCTGCGTTTCATCGCCTCATCGCATTCGGCAGGGCAGAATCTGCGTTGGGAAGGCCATGACATCACTGTGGAGGATGTCGAGCATGCGGATCTGCGCGATATCGACATCGCGATATTCTCCGCAGGTGGCGGCACCTCGAAACTGTGGGCTCCGCGCTTCGCCGCGGAAGGCGCCTATGTGGTTGACAACTCATCGCAATGGCGCATGCACGACGATGTACCTCTGGTGGTGGCGGAGGTCAATCCCGAGGATGTTGACGATGTGCCGGGAAGAATTATCGCGAACCCCAACTGCACGACGATGGCATGCATGCCGGTGCTGAAGCCGCTGGCGGATGCCTTCGGTCTCAAGAGGCTTATCGTGTCTTCATATCAGGCGGTTTCCGGTGCAGGGCGCGCCGGAGTACTGCAGCTCAAGAACGAGGCCCAGGCGGCTCTCGACCAAGGTGCGGACAAGCTGGTTTTCGACGGCTCATCCATCGAGTTCCCCGAACCGACCAAGGTCGTGAAGACCATAGCCTTCGATGCCGTGCCATTCATCGGGTCAATTGTCGATGACGGCAGCGAGGAAACCGACGAAGAGCAGAAACTACGCAACGAAAGCCGCAAGATACTGCACCTGCCCAATCTCGCCGCATCCTGCACCTGCGTGCGGGTGGGAGTGTTCACCGCGCACGGCATGAGTCTGAATGCCGAGTTCGACAAGGCGGTCACGCCGGATCAGGCGCGCGAACTGCTGAGGCAGGCTCCCGGCGTCGCACTCAGCGACATTCCGACGCCTCTGCAGGCTGCGGGCAAGGACGACAGCTTCGTCGGGCGCATCCGTCAGGATCAGGCGGTCGAGGACAACAAGGGGCTGGCCCTTTTCGTGGCCAATGACAATCTGCGCAAGGGCGCTGCCCTGAATGCCATCGAAATCGCCGAAGTACTGGTGCGCAAACACTTTGCCGATAGGTGATGTGCGTGCTTCGGTAGCCGCTTCGGGCCTAGGAACGCGGTATGGCCCTTGTCGAAGAATGCGGAGCACCCGACAGAGATAGATAACTGCACTAAAAGGACAGCAAAGTGGTAGGAATTTCTTGGAAAAGCTGTCCTTTTAGTGCAGTTATCGTATTGGGTGGCCCCTTACACGTCAACATGCGAAGAGCCACGATGGTGATGGTGAGATACTGGGAATATGTCGAAGGCATCACAGGAAGCGCAGCGTCAGTTGGACCGAATCGTGGCCTTGGGGTACCCGGATGTGGCCGATATCAGCGCCGCCTCCTTCCGCGCCCTGGCCAAGCCCCTGATTCAGGCTCTGGAACGGCATGACCTCGGGGAGTCGATTCTGCTCGTCCCGACACGAGAACTGGTTTCTCCCGAATCTCTGATCTCACGAACCAGCATCAACCGCATGGCCGGATTCACCACCATGCCGCCGCGAGATATCATCAGCTTCCTGCCTCAGGATGGTTTCGAGCCGCCGGAAGGGCCCTTCTATCTGGTTATCGAGCCGCATACCGGGACTGCATACGTCAACAGGGAACCTGACGTCGCCAGAAAGCTCATCGATTCAGATGACCGTCTGCCGCTGACCCTTGAGGAAGGATTGGCCATAGCTACGCAGCACCCTGAATGGCTGCGTGAGAAGAATGGTTTCAATCTGCTCGGTTCCCGAAGCGCCGATGGGCGCGTGCCGAGCATCTGGATGAGTCAGAACGCCCCGAGGCTGGGGTCGGTCTGGCCGAATTCCAAGCATACCTGGCTGGGCAACGCGTACTGCCGTGCCCGACGAGGCATCAGTCTGTTCCACTGATTCGAGGTCCCTGTGCTGCTGCGCCGGCTTGACGGCAGGACCGTGCTTCCGCATGCCGGGCGCACGGAGGTAGATATCATTGCCGTCATCACAGAGGAAGACCCGGAATGAAATATGGTCGCCCGCGCCTGCTGACCGGACGTAGATTGTAGGATGGTCAATTGTGGCGTGACAGAGTGTCACGTTTTTGCGGTGTGAATTCATCTCAGAAAGCAAAGGAGGAAGTATGGATCGGAATCAATCATCCGTGTTTGATTTAGCTGCCGAAGCGGCGGGCTCCAACGGAGGGAATAATGACCGACTGCTGCCCCCAGCGCGATTCGTGGGCGCACCTCAACGGCCGAGCAACATGCCATACACCAAGTATCTTGCATACGGCAAGCAGGTCCCCTTCGATTATCCCGACCGCACTTGGCCGGGAAAGGTATTGAAACGGGCTCCACGCTGGTGTTCGGTGGACCTACGCGATGGCAACCAGGCATTGGTCGACCCGATGGACCCCGAGCGCAAGCTGAGGTTCTGGAACCTCTTGATGAGCATGGGCTTCAAGGAAGTGGAAGTCGGCTTCCCCTCGGCGTCCTCGACGGATTACGACTTCATCCGCCTGCTCATCGAACGTGAGCTCATACCTGACGATGTGACCATCGTGGTGCTGACCCAGGCACGCGAGCATTTGATACGCAAGACATACGAGGCCTTGCGCGGAGCCAAGCGCGCCGTCGTGCATTTCTACAATTCCGTTTCGGTGCTCCAGCGCGAAGTGGTGTTCCGCAAGGACAAGGAAGCCATCAAGAAGCTCGCGACCGATGCAGCGCAGCTGTGCAAGTCCCTGGAAGCCGATGCCAAAGGTACCGAGCTCTACTACGAGTATTCGCCGGAGTCGTTCTCGGGTGCCGAGCCGGAGTATTCCCTGGAGGTCTGCAATGCGGTGATTGATGTCATCAGACCCACTCCGGAGCGTCCGATTATCATCAACCTGCCCAATACCGTGGAGATGACCACGCCTAACGTCTTTGCCGACCAGGTCGAGTTCATGTCCCGCAATCTCAATGAGCGTGACGCAGTGGTGCTGTCGTTGCACCCGCACAATGATGAGGGCATGGCCGTCGCGGCGACCGAACTCGGTGTGCTCGCCGGTGCCGACCGCGTAGAAGGATGCCTGCTGGGCAACGGCGAGCGGACCGGCAACGTCGATCTGTGCACCGTCGGTTTGAATCTTCTGGTGCAGGGCGTGGACCCTCAGCTTGACTTCTCCGATATGCCCGAGATTCGCAGAACCGTCGAATACTGCAATCAGATCAAGGTTTCCGAGCGTCATCCCTATGTGGGCAGCTTCGTGTTCACCGCGTTCTCCGGTTCGCATCAGGATGCCATCAAGAAGGGTCTCGAAGCGCGTCAGCAGGCGGCGTTGCGCGACAATGCCGATATCGACAATTACCTGTGGCTGGTCCCGTACCTGCCCATCGACCCCAAGGATGTCGGCGGCAGCTACGAGGCCATCATCCGCGTGAATTCCCAGTCCGGCAAGGGCGGCATGGCCTATCTGCTCAAGACCAACCACCATATCGACCTCCCGAAGCGTCTGCAGGTCGAATTCGACCGCATCGTCCAGCATTTTGCGGATGACACGAAGCGTGAGGTGCGTGACGAGGATATCTGGCGTCTCTTCAAGGACGAGTACCTGCCTGTCGAGGAGGGCGGCAGCACCGCTGCGGCCGGTGCCGTGGCGGATAAGGCGGATTCAAGCCTCAGCCAATGGGGTCGGCTCAAATTGCTCAAGGTCAGTGTGAGTTCCGGCGAAGACGGTTCGGACACCGTGCTCAAGGCGCGTGTGCTCGACCGTGGTCTGACTGGGCATGACGCTCCGGAGGAACGACAGATCGAGGGGACCGGCAACGGCCCTGTGGCCGCCTTCCTGAACGCCCTGAGCGCTCTTGACCTGACCATATCCGTAGAGGACTATGTGGAGCACGCCATGACCGCGGGCTCCGATGCCCTCGCCGCATCCTATGTGGAATGCAAGGTTGGCGAACCGGCGCAGGAGCGTGTGATCTGGGGAGTCGGCATCGATTCCTCGGTAATCACCAGCACCTTGAAGGCGATTATCTCCGCAGTGAACCGTTTTGAACGGTAATCGCTAACCGTCTCCGATACGTTGCAGGGCGGATTTCAGACCACGGCAGAGTTTGCTGTCTGGGTCGGGAATCCGCCCTGCAACGTATGGTGCTGCGTTCCACGAATGACCTGACAATGCAAGCGCCCCATACGGCACCGGAGAAACAACCGGGTCGTATGGGGCGACGCGCACTGCCGGGCATCATGCCTGGCTCATCGCGTTACTCGGAGGAATTCGAGTTCGTGTTCGGAGACTGCGACTCCGTGCTCGAAGTGCTTGTGCTGGCATCCGTGGTCGGAGCCGGGCTCTGGCTTTCGGGCGCGGTTTCCGTGCTGGATGCCGAGGCCGAAGGGGATGACGAACTGCTGGCACTGGGCGAACTGGTGCCGGTACCCTGACGGTTGTTTTTCGAATCGTCCGTGGAGGACGAGGAGCTGCCCCTGCCATAGCCCCAGGTGCCGTCTGGCCCTCCTACCTTGCCGTTATCAGTCGCCGTAGGGAATTTCTCATCAGCCACGCCGGAAAGCGCCTGACCCATGTATTCGGCGAACAAATGGGCGGGATAGCCCGAACCGTGGGGATACCCGCTGAAGGTGGGAACTTTCTGCGCGCTGCCGTCGGACCCGGGATACCAGATGCCGAAGGTCGTGAGCACCGAAGGAGTGAAACCTACAAAACTGGCCGCGGTGTCGTCGTTGGCTGTTCCTGATTTTCCGGCAAGCGTGTTGCTGATGGAATTCGCGGCCTTTCCTGTGCCGTAGCGAATGGTGCCGGTCAGCGCTTTTTGGAGCAGGGCGACGTCGTTGGCGTCGAAAACCTGCTCTGTTTTCGTCGACGCCTTGTAGAGCTCTTTGCCGGTGGAACTGTTCACCGTGCCGACGATATGCAGCGTGGGCTTGTTGCCGTCGTTGGCGATGGTGGCGTACCCCCTGGTCAGGTCCAGCGCGCTCAGTGCGTCCACGCCGAGAGCGTTGAAGGTCGTGGTGTCGTCGATCTTTCCGGTGATGCCCGCGCTATGGGCGATTTCGGCGGTCTTCTTCGCCGTGACGTGCTGGTTGAGATCCATGAACACGGTGTTGACCGAGTGGGCGGCCGCCGAGTAGAGATTGACCGTCCCATAGCTGACGTACCCCGAGTTCGCCACCGATTTTCCGACGCTGGAGAATGTGCGTGGAGAATTGCCGTTGAAGGTGGTGTTCAGACTCACGTCATCCTGAATGGCGCCCAGCAGAGTGAAGACCTTCATGGTGGACCCGACCTGGAAGGTGGATTGGGAGACATTGTTGAGCTGGTGCTTCAGATAGTCGTCTCCTGCATAGAGGGAGATGATTGAGCCGTCCTTGGGATTCACGCTGATTCCGCCCACCTGGACGCCTTCAGGAAGAGCCTTGTCGCCGGCGGTCGGGCTTGCCACCTGGTACATGAGGTCCTGCTTGGATTTGTCGATGGTCGTGACGATCTTGTATCCGCCGGTTTCCAGTTCCTCCTCGGTGAAGGCCTTGTTCGCCACCAGCTCGCTTTTCACCATATTCAGCAGATACCCCTTGGGGCCGGAGTATACGTTCTCCTGGGCATACTGAATGGTGGTGGGCATGGTCGCCGCTGCATGCTCCTTGGCGCTGATGTATTCATCCTCTTCCATGATGTTCAGCACGCGTTTGAAACGGATTTCCGCCTCATCGGGGTTCACGGCGGGGTCCCAGGTGCTCGGTGCCGGAATGATTCCCGCCAGCATCGCGGCTTCGGGCAGAGTGAGGTCCTTGGCGCTCTTCCCGAAGTAGTTCTGTGCGGCGGCCTGGATGCCGTAGGCCCCGCGGCCGAGATAGATGGTGTTCATGTAGTTGCACAGAATCGTGTCTTTGTCCTGTGTCTGCGTGATTTTCAGAGCGAGCAGCGCCTCCCGCAGTTTGCCGGTGTAGCTGGTGGTTTCACCCAGGTAGTAGCGTTCCGCATACTGCTGGGTGATGGTGGAGCCTCCCTGACGGGTTCCTTGGGTCACATTGTTGAACAACGCTCGGCCGATGCCCTTGATATCCAGGCCGTTGTCCTGATAGAAGCTGCGGTTCTCGGAGGCGACGATGGCGTTGCCCACGTATTTGGGAAGGGTCGAGCAGTCGATGATCTCGCGGTTCTGCTCCGCATAGGAGCCGATGGGCGTGGTGCCGTCGGCATAATATACGGTCGTTTTCTGAGCCAGTGCCATGGCGCCCGGTTCGGGGACGTCCGTGGTGATGTACAGATATGCGAAAGCGGCGATACCGGAAACGGCAAGGAAGGCGAAGATGCCGAGGGTCCACTTGAGAATCCGGTGGCGTTTCTTGTTCTTGCCGTGTTTCGAGGGTCTGCGCGGCTGCGACGTTCGGGGAGACTTCGTGCCTCGTTGGGGACGAGAGCCTGAGTCCTTGCCTTTGGCACCCGCCTGCGCACCATGTGCGCCGGTGTTTCCTGACTTCGAGCTGACACTTCGGGTCTGAGATGACATGCCCACCACGCTAACCCGCGCACTTGAGAAGCTGCGCACGGGTGCCGAAATATCCATGATTCCCGTACGTTTTGTTCGTTCCCTGCGAACGCGGATGCCGTTGACCGAGGTGCGGAAAATGCGCGGAAGCCGGGGAGTGACCCTCCTGAACTGCCTTTATCAGGATTACATATGTATGATTAAGGGTTGAAGTACCACATCTTCAGGTAAGAGGAGTTTTTTATGAGTATCCGCGTTGCTATTGCTGGCGTAGGCAATTGTGCCTCGTCGTTGGTGCAGGGAGTCGAATATTACAAGGATGCCGAAGACGGCACGAAGATTCCGGGCATCATGCACGCCAACTTCGGTGGATATCGGGTTCGTGACATCGAATTCGTCACGGCCTTTGATGTTGATGCGCTCAAGGTCGGCAAGGACCTGAGTGAGGCCATCGCTGCATCTCAGAACAATACCTACAAATTCGCAGAAGTCCCGAATCTCGGCGTTGAGGTTCTTCGTGGACCGACGAATGATGGTCTGGGGGAGTACTACCGCCAGATGATCACCGAGTCCGATGCCGAGCCGGTCGACGTGGTTCAGGAGCTGAAGGACAAGAAAGTGGACATCCTCGTCAGCTACCTGCCCGTCGGGTCGGAAGAGGCGGACAAGGCCTACGCCACCGCGGCCATGGAGGCCGGATGCGGATTCGTCAACTGCCTTCCCGTGTTCATCGCCTCCGATCCGGAGTGGGCTCAGAAGTTCCGCGATGCGGGCGTGCCGATCGTCGGCGACGACATCAAGTCCCAGGTCGGCGCCACCATCACCCACCGTGTGATGGCCCGTCTGTTCGAGGATCGCGGTGTGCGCCTCGACCGTACATACCAGCTCAACGTCGGCGGCAACATGGACTTCATGAACATGCTGCAGCGCTCGCGCCTTGAGTCCAAGAAGATTTCGAAGACCCGTGCAGTGACCTCCGTCGTTCCTCACGACATGGAGGAACGCAACGTGCACATCGGACCTTCCGATTACGTGGCATGGCTCGACGACCGCAAGTTCGCCTTCGTCCGTCTGGAAGGCACCACATTCGGTGATGTCCCGCTGAATCTGGAATACAAGCTCGAAGTCTGGGATTCGCCCAACTCTGCCGGCATCGTCATCGATGCGGTTCGTGCCGCCAAGATCGCACTCGACCGTCACCTTGCGGGGCCGATTCTGGCACCGAGCTCCTACTTCATGAAGTCCCCTGCGGTTCAGCATGAAGACAACGAGGCACGCCGCCTGGTGGAGGAATTCATCGAAGGCCGCGTGGAGTCCACCGAAGAACAGCTCAATGCCGATGTGGCAGCTGCAAAGGCAGCCGGCAAGGATGTGTGGCGCGCATAGGCGCAATCCGCATCGGATTCGGCCCTTGACCCCGCAGAAGAGTGGGGTCAAGGGCCGTTCTACTTTTCGATCCCTACACAACCGAGACCTAGTGTCACGAGGATTCCAAAAGGGTTCCTTGGAGCCCTACTCCTGCGTGGAAGTCAGAATTCAGCTGATAAAGGGGGCACTCAGACGAGGTCGTTTGTGTAGGGATTTTTTCGGAGTATGGGCAAAATGCGTTTCTCGAAACTCGTCAGGGCGCTGTTGATGACCTGATGCATGTCGTAGTAGGCATAGGTGCCGAGCCTGCCGCCGAAGAAGACTTCCGGTTCCGATTCGGCCAGTTTTTTGTAGGCGTTGTACAGCTTGCGATCCTCCGCCGTGTTGATTGGATAGTAAGGCTCGTCTCCCCGTTGGGCGAAGCGGGAGTATTCTTCCCAGACCACGGTCTTCTCGGCGTTCTGCCGTTCGCGGCGCTCCGGATTGAAGTTCTTGAACTCAATCGCCCTGGTGAAGGGAACATCGGCATCCGGAAAATTCATCACCGGGCAGCCGAAATGATCGCCCTCATCATATCGACGTTCCTTGAAATCGACGGTCCGCCATTGCAGCTCGCCCAGGGAATAATCGAAATACCGGTCCACCGGCCCCGTATAGATAACCGGGACCTTGCCGACCAGAGCCTTCTTGCTCCAAGGCTGTGAAGTGTCGAAGAAATCGGTGTTGAGATGGACGTGGATGCGCTCGTCGGCAATCATCCGCTCGAACCACGCGGTATAGCCGTCAGTCGGCAGACCCTCCCATGTGTCTTTGAAATAGCGATTGTCGTAGTTGAACCGTACCGGAAGTCGTTTGATAATCGAGGCCGGCAATTCGCCAGGGTCGGTCTGCCACTGTTTGGCGGTGTAATTCTTGATGAAGGCCTCATACAGAGGCCGGCCGATCAGACTGATACCCTGGTCGTTGAGATTTTCGGGATCGGTGCCGGCAAGTTCGCCGGCCTGCTTCGCCACCAGCGTCTCAGCCTCCGCAGGGGTGTAATGCGCGTGAAAGAACTGATTAATCGTGCCTAGGTTGATTGGCAGGGGAAAGACCTCACCCTGATGAGTTGCGTACACCCGATGCACATACTTCGTAAAATCGGTGAATCGATTGACATAGTTCCATACGCGCCGGTTTGAGGTGTGAAAGAGATGAGCGCCGTATCGGTGAATTTCCGCCCCGGTCTCCTCGTCGAAGTAGCTGTACGCGTTTCCTCCGATATGGTCGCGAATATCGAGCAGCTCGACTGTCGCTCCGGTGTGCTCCACCGCCTGCTGGGCGATGGTGAGTCCATAAAGGCCCGCTCCCACAATGACTAGATCTGCGTTCATCTGCACCCTTTGCTTGCACTGAAAAGATTGATACCAGCTCGAATCATTTTCATAGTACCTTGAGCCGGATTCGCATCATTCACCCATGAGCTCGTATCCACGGCGATGCGGCAGATGCGCCGTCGCTGGTTTTCGCCGCAGTTTGCGATAGTCAGGCATTCGGGTAGTATGGTCGTTGCTCCTACGTGGCGTTATGTCACCCAATCCCCCCAGGGCAGGAATGCAGCAAGGGTAAGTGGCCTCTGACGGGTGCGTAGGAGTTTTCTTTTTCCGGTCGACGGCGAGGTCGACTCCGCCGTCAAGTGTTTGCTGAATGCCTGTCCGAATGCCTGTCTGACGGGCCGATTCCTGTGAATGATGTGCTTCGATTCGACGCTCCCCGCCGTAAATGGTGACCATGAGCCTTACAGTCATAGGTATGAGCAACAATTCACAAACAGATAGCTCCGTGCTTGGCGGTGTCCAGGAGGACACGCCTGTCGAGGATATCGCGTTGCAGCTTGCCCAGGCCGACCCGTTGACGATTCGTCCACGCAGGTCCTCAAGGGTTCTGTGCATCGTGATCGGTGTCCTGTTCCTCTGTGCGGCGGGGATCGTCTGGTGGCTTGGCGTGCGTACCGTAAGCGGTCAGGAGTACGACGATCTGGTGTGGACTCATTTCCGCGACGCAGTCCCCTCATGGATGGCTCCGGTTATGGGCGTATTCACCTCGAGCTTCGCTGCCCCCGTGGTGGTGGGTGTGCTGTCAGTGATTTCGCTGGTGTTGATCGTGCTGCGCAAACGGTGGTGGATGATCGGGCAGTTCGTGGTGCTGATCGCATTGTGCGCGGTCATCCCCGGGATATTGAAATCCTCTCTGCCAAGGCCGCAGCTCATCAATTCCTTGGCGAGCCAGAGCAATTCCGCGCCTTCCGGACATACGATGATCACCTGTGCGGCGGGAGCCATGCTGTTGTGTGCGGTTCCGCGTGCATGGCGTGCTGTCTGCGCCGTGGTGGCGGTGGCCTTGTCCTTCATGATGGCGCTGTCCGTTGTGGACGGGCAATGGCACAGACCAAGCGATACGGTTATGGCCTTGCTCATCACCGTTGGGCTGGCGTGCATTATGCTGGCATGCACCAGCAGATCCGGTATGGATGCGCCGGGAACGAGGGCGTCCTCCGCAAGCGTGCAGATCGTGTCAAGCGTTATGATTACCGCTGGTACCGTGGCTCTGGTCTATGGAATGTACGTCATCTGGCAGATTATGCCCGGCCTGCAGTTCAGTGCTCAATGGGCTCGGTCGGGAGCGCATATCTCCTTCATGGTCGTGCAGCTCGGACTGAGCGCTTTAGGATTCGGTATCCTGCTGGCATTGAGACATCTGACCGCGGCGCCTTTGAGCAAGATAGGGCTCGTCGGTGCGCCACCGGCGCCTCCGAAGAATGCGGCGCAAAGTCGGTGATCCGGAATTCGGAACACCGCCGTGTACTGACTTACACGTCGCGTGGGTATGATTACCTGCGATAAGACGACAGATGATAAGGAGATGTCGATGGCAACCGGCACGAAGCTCGTCATTGTGGAATCCCCCACGAAAGCGAAGAAAATAGGCGGATACCTCGGCGACGGCTATACCGTGATGGCATCCGTCGGCCATATCCGCGATCTTGCCCAGCCTTCGCAGGTACCAGCTGCGAAAAAGGCTCAGTTCGGTAAGTTCGGAGTCGATGTTGAGGACGGGTTCACGCCCTACTACATCGTCGACGGCGACAAGAAGAAAACCGTCGCCGAGTTGAAAAGCGCCTTGAAATCCGCCGATGAACTCTTCCTCGCAACCGATGAGGATCGCGAAGGGGAGGCCATCGCCTGGCACTTGGTGCAGACGCTGAAGCCCAAGGTGCCCGTAAGACGCATGGTCTTCCATGAAATCACACCCGAGGCCATACGGTCATCCCTCAACCAGACGCGTGACGTGGACGGCAATATGGTCGATGCCCAGGAGACGCGGCGTGTGCTGGACCGTCTGTATGGGTATGAGCTTTCACCTGTGCTGTGGCGCAAGGTGGGGCCGGGCCTCAGTGCCGGACGAGTTCAGTCGGTGGCCACACGGCTCATCGTGGAACGCGAACGCGAACGCATGGCCTTCGTGCGAACATCCTATTGGGATGTGCTGGCCACGCTGAATACTGAGGACGGGGCCGGCCCGGATAGCGCAGGCCAGGGATTCGACGCCCGTCTGGTGCAGCTCGACGGCAAACGTCTGGCCGGTTCCAAGGACTTCGACGAATCTGGCAACGCCACCAAAGCCGCGTTGAAGGATGGCGCCCTGCGTCTCGAGCAGGCACAGGCCGAATCGCTGGTGGAGGAGCTCAAGGGCAAGGACTTCACCGTTCAGGGGATGGACACCAAGCCCTACCGCCGTCGCCCCCAGCCCCCGTTCACCACCTCGACACTGCAGCAGACCGCAGGAAACAGGCTGGGTATGAGTTCGCGTTCGACCATGCGTGCGGCGCAGGGCCTGTACGAGAACGGCTACATCACCTACATGCGAACCGATTCGGTCACGCTCTCGCAGGAGGCCATCGCCGCAGCGCGTGAAAGCGTCCAGGAACGTTTCGGCAAGAACTACCTTTCCGAAAAACCCAAGCAGTACACCACCAAAACCGCCGGTGCTCAGGAGGCCCATGAGTGCATCCGCCCGGCGGGTTCGCACTTCCGCTCTCCCGACGAGCTTGCGGGATTGCCGCCGGACCAGCTCAAGCTGTACACCCTGATCTGGCGCAGGACCCTCGCCTCGCAGATGGCCGATGCCACAGGCTCCACCGCAACCGTCAAAATCGAGGCGGAAAGCGACAAGCAAGGCGTGGCCGTGTTCCAGGCATCCGGTACGGTCATCGAATTCCCCGGATTCCTCAAGGCCCTGGGCGAGGGACGTCACGCTGTCCAGAGCGGAAGCAAGAAGGATGGCGGCGACGGCAAGACCGCCGATGACGCCAACGCCTCGCTGCCGGTGATGGGCAAAGGCGACGTGCTGCATGCCAGCGAACTGCAGGCGGATGGGCACGAGACCCAGCCCCCGGCACGGTATACCGAAGCGACCCTGGTCAAGACCTTGGAAGCCAGGGAAATCGGCCGACCTTCGACCTATGCGAGCATCATTTCTACGATTATCGACCGCGGATACGTCTATGAGCGCGGCCGTGCGCTGATTCCTTCGTGGCTGGCCTTCTCGGTGATCAAGCTTCTCGAGAGCAAGTTCCCGAAATATGTGGATTACCAGTTCACCGCCCAGATGGAGAACGGTCTGGATATGATCGCGCATGGCAAGGAAAGCGGTCAGGAGTGGCTGACCCGTTTCTACTTCGGGGCAGGGGAATCTTCCGCGCATAGTCCGGACGAAGCGCATGAGGGTCTGCAGCAGCAGGTCGCACAACTCGGTGAAATCGACGCCAGGGCTATCAACACCATCGAGATCGGTGACGGCCTTCAGGTCAGGGTGGGGCGATACGGCCCGTATCTGGAAGACACCGTCGAGCTCGACGACGAAGGAAACCCGAAAAGAGCTTCGATACCCGAGACCATCGCGCCGGACGAACTGACCGTCGCCGCAGGGCACGAACTCATCGCCAGCAATGCGGGAGGCCCGCGAGAGCTGGGCAAGGACCCGAAAACCGGTGGTACCGTCGAGGTACGCAAAGGCCGATTCGGACCTTATGTCGCACTGGTCCAGCCGGATGACGACGGCAAGGCGTCCGGGCAGGAAGCCGCGGAAGACAAGCCCAGGAAACGCTCTAAGAAGGCTGTTGCCAACAAGCCCAAGATGGCGTCGCTTTTCAAAACCATGGACCCCGAGACCTTGACGCTCGAAGATGCGCTCAAACTGCTGGAACTTCCTCGCACAGTCGGCAGCATCGAGGAGCAGGACGCCGAGAGCGGCAACACCACGGAAGCCGTGGTCACCGCGAACAACGGGCGATATGGCCCGTATCTCACCAAAACCGCCGGAAACGGCAGCACCGAAACCCGTTCCCTTGCCAGTGAAGACGAGATATTCACCGTCGATATGACCAAGGCCAAGGAGCTGTTCGCCCAACCGAAGTACGGACGCAGAGCCAGAGGAGCCGCCAAACCGCCGCTTCGTGAGCTCGGTGCGGATCCCGAGAACGGCAAGAGCGTCACCATCAAGGACGGTTTCTACGGCGCGTACATCACCGACGGAGAAACCAATCGCACCCTGCCCAAGCAGTATTCCCCCGAATCCATCGAGCCTGCGGAAGCCTTCCGTCTGCTGGCCGAGAAAAGGGCTGCCGGGCCGGTGAAGCGCAAGGGTCGAGGCGCGCGAAAAGGTTCGTCGTCCAAGGCGGCGAGCAGCAAGTCGAAGAGTGCCGGAAAGACCAGCAAGGCGGGAAAGGCCGGTACTGCCGCGAAGAAGACGAAGAAGGCCACAGGCACATCCGCCGCAGCCAAGGCGAGGTCCTCGAAGGCATCTTCGGCCGCGTCGAAGTCCACGGCGCGAAGCACGAGCAGAAGCAAGACCAAAGCCGATGCCACAGCTGCCGGTGCATCTTCGGACAAGCTGGAGTGAGTGTATGACAGGCCTCTTCATTTCCTTCGAAGGCGTCGACGGCGTGGGGAAAACCACGCAGGTCAACCGTTTGCACAACTATGCCCTTGAGCGGGGCCTGCAGCCTTTGGTGACCAGGGAACCCGGCGGCACTCCGGTGGGACTGGCCATCCGTGAACTCGTGTTGCACGGCATCGCGGCCTTCCCGTCATTCGCCGTGACGGGGGGCTCCGACGTCGTGGAGGAGGGTGACGACCTCGGCCCGAGGACGGAGGCTCTGCTCTATGCCGCCGATCGCGCCCAACACGTTTCCCAGGTGATTCGACCGGCCTTGCAACGCGGTCAACTGGTGGTCAGCGACCGCTACGTGGATTCCTCTCTGGCATACCAGGCGGGCGGGCGCGAGCTTACGGTCGATGACGTTCGAGGTCTGAGCACCTGGGCGACACACGGTCTGATGCCTCGACGAACCTATCTGCTCGATATGGACCCAGAGCTGTCCCATGCCAGACTTCGTCACCAGCTCGACAGATTGGAAGTGGAGGGCGATGACTTCCAACGCCGTACCCGTGACGAGTTTCTGAAGCTTGCCGAGGCGGAGCCCGAACGATTCGTCGTGTTGGACGCCAGTCAGTCACCTGATGACATCTGGCAGCGCATCCGGCGTGATTTCGATGCCTTGACGGCGGAATCCGGGATATCCGGGTCCTCGGAACAGGATTCCCGATGAGTGTCTGGGATGCCATCGTCGGGCAGCGCCCCGTCGTGGACATGCTTTCCAGGGTCGCGCAGCTGTCCGGGCCGAGTGCGGACCCAAGCGGGCAGCACTCCCGTCGCGACGACCTCGCACAGTCCTGGCTGATTTGCGGACCTCCGGGATCGGGGCGCTCAAACGTCGCACGGGCCTTTGCGGCGGCGATGGACAGTCCTGACCATGGACTTGATGACGAGCCCACCAAGGTGACCAGGCAGGTTCTTTCCGGAACGCACCCCGATGTCACCATCCTGGCCACGGATAAGGTGACCATCGGCATCGACCAGGTGCGTGACCTTATCGCCACCTCCGAGCAGATGCCGAGCACCGCTCCCTGGCGAATCATCATCATCGAGGACGTCGACCGCATGATGGAGCGCACCACGAACGTGCTGCTCAAGGAAATCGAGGAGCCTGCGGAACACACGATTTGGCTGCTGTGCGCACCAAGCCCGCAGGATGTGCTGCCGACCATCCGTTCCCGTACCAGAATCGTCAACCTCGCCGTACCCACCACCGCCGCGGTAACGGCTTTTCTCAAGGAGCATACGGATGCGGACCGGCACGTTGCGGCGCGGGCCGCGCGTTTGGCCGAAGGACACATCGGCATCGCCCGTCTGTACGCCACGAACGAGCGAGTGATGGCCGACAGGGATTCTCTGGTCGTCGGCGTGCTCGGCATGTCTCGGACGTCGGACGCGGTCATGCTGGCCGAAGGGCTCATCGAGAATGCCCGTGGGCAGGCGCAGGAGGACATCGCGGCTCAGGTCGAGGCGGAACAGCGCTCTTTCAGAAGAATCAACGGTCTGGATGAGAAGGACCGCATGCCGCCCAACCTCAGGTCGGCGTATCACGCGATTGGCGCAAAGGATGATGTGAGACGACGTGTGACCCGACGTTCGCGGGATGTGCTTGATCGGGCGTTGAATTCCGTGGCCAGCGTGTATCGGGATGTATGTGTATTGCAGAACAATGCCGAGGACGCCGTCGGCATCATCAATCTGGAGAACCGTACGGCGATTACCGAACTCTCGGTGCGGCTGAGCCGATCCCAGGCGATTGACCGCTTGGAGCACATCGCCGTCGCCCGCCGCCGCATGGCAGGGAATGTGGCGCCTCAATTGGCGTTTGAAGCCCTGTTCGCCAGCTTGGTGGTCTGAAAACCGCGCGCACGGAGATAACTGCACTAAAAGGACAGCAAATGCGCACTGTGTGCTGATAAAAGCTGTCCTTTTAGTGCAGTTATCTTCAATTTGGATAATGGCATACTGGGTATATGAGAATTTCCACTGATTTCACGCAGATACCAGACGAGTACGGCAAATATGCGGATGCATCGGGGCGTATCGACGGTGTGCCGGTGGTCTCCTTCCCTTTCACGATTGCAGAGATTCCGAACACCTGCAGTGTCTTGCATTGGGAGCTGGTCGATCCGGATTCGATTCCGGTGTGCGGATTCCAGTGGATTCATTGGTCGGTGGCGAATCTGTCCATGACCGATATCGCTTTCGAGGACGGCGTAGTGCGCATTCCCGCTGATTTCTCACGTCAGCAACCGCGGCTTGCTCCGAGCGCGATCCAGGGACGGACCTCGGCGGCGTCACCCTTCGTTGGCAAGGACCATCCCGAAGTGACGATGCGATACAACGGGCCGCAGCCGCCGGACCGTCCTCATGGCTATCTTCTGCGCGTTTGGGCGGCTTCGCAAAGCATCGAAGGTCTGGACGAAGGGTTCTGGCTGAACGAGCTCGAAGGCCGGATGCGTGAACCACACGCCTATCTGGATTCGGCGACGGCGATCCTCCCCAGCAGAGCCTGAAGGCTTCGCGAGGGGCGTCATTTGGCGTAGCCCGGCACTAGAGTGTGCAGTGAAAGCGTGAGTCGTTGTCGAAAGGAAGACACGCATGTCCTGCACCACAATTCTGGTAGGCAAGAATGTCAGCTATGACGGGTCCACGATTATCGCCCGCAACGAGGATTCCGCGGATGGGGAGTTCACCGCGAAACGCTTCGTGGTGGTGCATCCCGACGAGCAGCCCCGGCAGTACACGAGTGTCATCAGCCACCTGAGCATCGATCTGGACGAGGAGTACTCTGGCCAGCAGCCGATGCGCTACACCGCGATGCCCGACGCCGTGCAGAAGCAGGGGATATGGGCGGAGGCCGGTGTCAACGCCGAGAACGTGGCTATGAGCGCCACGGAAACGATTACCAGCAACGAGCGTGTGCTGGGTGCAGACCCTCTGGTGGAGTATGCGCCTGCGGTAGGTCATCAAGGCGAGCAGGGCTATCACGCCGAAGTGCCCGGCGGCATCGGCGAGGAGGATATGGTGACCCTCGTCCTGCCCTACATTCATTCCGCGAAGGACGGGGTCCGCAGACTCGGAGCTCTGCTTGAGCGTTACGGCACCTACGAGATGAATGGCGTGGCCTTCAGCGATGTCGATGAGATTTGGTGGCTGGAGACCGTAGGAGGTCATCATTGGATCGCCAAACGTGTCCCCGATGAGGCCTATGTGACCATGCCGAACCAGTTGGGGATAGATGAATTCGACATCGAAGACGCCTTCGGTGAGCAGGAGTCGCATCTGTGCTCGGACGATTTGCGGGAATTCATCGAATCGAATCATCTCGACCTGGCCGTCGAGCATGAGTCGCTGTTCAATCCGCGAGACGCCTTCGGATCGCATTCGGATTCCGACCATGTGTACAACACCCCTCGAGCATGGTTCATGCAGCGCTATCTCAATCCCTACGATGAGGTCTGGGACGGGCCGGATGCAGTGCATACGCCGATGTCGGACGACATTCCCTGGGGACGTCAGCCCGAGCGCAAAATCACCATCGAGGATATCCGATACCTGCTCGCATCCCACTATCAGGGCACCGTATACGATCCTTACGGCACGCAGGGGGATGATCGCACGCGGGGCATGTTCCGCCCCATCGGCATCAACCGCAACAGCCAGCTCGCGGTGCTGCAGATCCGCCCCGACCAGCCCGAATCATGCCGTTCGCTGCAGTGGATAGCCTATGGTTCCAATGCCTTCAACACCTTGGTGCCGTTCTTCTCGAATGTGGATGGCACTCCGGAATATCTCGAGTCGACCGGAGCGAGGGTCACCACCGAGAATTTCTACTGGGCCAACCGCATCATCGCGGGATTGTGCGACCACGCCTATGCGGGCACCGCCAACGCCGTGGAAAGCTACCGGCAGAAGACGGGTGCTCAGGGTCACAGAATCGTTGCCGCCACCGATGAACAGGTGGCTCGGCTCGGGGCCTCGGACACTTCCACGGCAAACGGCGAGGTTCGTGGCATTCTGGAAGCGGCGAATCAGGCAATCGCCGAAGAATTGAAGAAGGAAACCGATGCTCTGCTCAACGGGGTGCTGTTTACCGTGAGCATGGGCATGCGCAACGGTTTCCGTATGTCCGATAATTAATGTCCGATAATTAATCCGAGCTCGAATCGATCCCGTATACACCTGCGGCATTCCGGTGGCGGTGCGCCGTCGGATGCCACAACCCCTTGAGCCACGTTCCGAACAATCAGAGAGGACCACATGAGCACCTACGAAAGCTATGTCACGCAATACGGACAGGTCGAGAAAATCGATGCCTTCGCGTATCTGAAGGATTTGGAAGACAACCCGCAGGAGCCGAGAAAGCACGGGAAAGTGGTGCTGGTCACCGCCGACACCCCGCTGAAGGCATCTCGCGGGGAAGGCAAGACCACTACGACCATCGCGCTGATCGACGCGTTGCGCGCCCGTGGTGTCGACGCCGCCGCGGTGCTCAGGCAGCCCAGCATGGGTATCACGGCTGCGGGGTCTAAAGGTGGCGCTTCAGGCGGCGGCAAGGCATCCCTGACGCATCCGGAGCTGATTGACTGGGGGCTGTGCGGGGAGATGGCGGCAATCGCCGCCGCTCAGAACCTGCTGGTGGCCTTCGCGGAAAAAGCCGTGGACGACGGCAGGATCGACACGATTCTGTTGCCTCGGGTCTCCGAAACCCCGTCGAGGTCATTGCGACAGATTGCCGTGGACCGCGGCAAGGGCAATGTGCCTGAGCGCATGGTGCTCACGCCGACCTGCGAGCTGATGCAGATCGTGGTGCTGTCTCGCAGCATGGAGGAGATAGGCCGGAGAGTCTCGGAAATCGTCGCGGGAACACTTGACGGCAAACCCGTGGTGTTCGGGGACTTCATCGATCTGTGGCGCATCACCAACATTCTCACCGATGCCGTGAAGCCGGCGCTGACCGAGACCAAACAAGGTTCCCCGGTCTATGTGCACTGCGGTCCTTTCGCCAACGTGTCCATCGGCATCCCCAGCCTCGTGTCCGTTGAACTGGCATGCGCGCGGCATGACGTGGTAATCGTCGAGGCAGGATACGGAACCGACGCCGGAGCGCAGAAATGGCTGGACATCGCGGCCAGGGAGTTCGGCGCGCAGTGGCCGGCAGCGGCCGTCGTCGTCACCAGAGCGAGCACATGGCGTGACGATCCCAGCCTGCGCTGGCGCTATCCATTCCACATCAACCGTCTTGAAGGCCTTGGACTGGCATCGTTCCCGCTGATCAATCTGTGGGAGGGGGAGGACGATCAGGTTCCTCAGCTGCGTGAGCAGGCCGCGGACCTGGGCTTCCGCAACCCCATCGTGGGCAATCTCTTCCGTGACGGCGGGGATGCGCTCTCGGATCAGTTGGATGCCTTCATCGACGCCATTCATACGAGCGGGGATGCCGTGGCCTCGGAATCTTCGGAAAGCCATCGCGGGATGGACACACTTGACGATGTGCGGTGGATTATACGCAGCGCATACGGTGTGCCGCCGGAAAGAGTGGTTTTGCGCGAAGGCTTCGAACAATCCTTGCAGGCTGCACGAGAGCTGTGTGCCAGCCTTGGTAAGCGACTCGAAGACATGGCCGTCGTGGCCGTCAAGTCTCCTGCGACGATGACCGATGACGACCATGCATCCGAACAGGACCGCACCGTAACCTTGAAGAAGGTCGAAGTGCATGCAGGAGCCGGTTTGGTGCAGGTGAATCTGACATCCTCACTGACCACGCCGATGCCGAAAATCGTCTGATTCCGGGGGTGGAATCCCCTTGTCGAGAGGCTGCTTCGAACCGAGGACACGACACGAGTTGCACATTCTGAAAAATTGAGTACTGTTGTTCCTCGGCTCAAGTGTGTGCCACTGCCCCTGTAGCTCAGTTGGCTAGAGCAGCTGACTCTTAATCAGCGTGTCCGGGGTTCGAGCCCCCGCGGGGGCACACAATATAAGGACCCGTCCTAGGACGGGTCCTTATGGCGTTCAAACAACTTTTTCTGGATAATGCCGGACGAACCATGTCCCCATTCGGATATTTCGTGCGGCATGATGCCTCGGCGCCGGGAAAAGTCACCAGAAGAATACAACTTAAGGAACCATCGTGGATTACCCCTTGATGACCAGGCTCGCAGCGGAGTGCATGGGAACGGCCCTGCTCATGGTATTCGGCAACGGAGCTGTGGCAAATGTGGAGCTCAAAGCAACGAAGGGACATCATTCCGGATGGCTTACCATCGCCATGGGATACGGCTTCGGCGTGATGTTTCCGGTGATGATGTTCGGCGCGGTCTCGGGCGCGCAGATCAATCCCGCGATGACCATCGCCTTGGCGACGAACGGCCTCTTTCCATGGAGCGAGGTCGCGCCGTATATTCTGGCGCAGATCGTCGGCGCTGCAATCGGTCAGTTGATCGTCTACGTCACCTACTACCCGCATTATCGTGATACCGATTCGGCTGACGCGATTTTCGCGAGTTTCTCGACGACCGATGCCGCGGGCTCACGTTCCAACTATTTCCTCAACGAGTTTTTCGGCACGCTGATTCTGGTGCTCGGCGCATTGTGCTGCCTGTCCCTGCCTTGGGGACAGAAGGACCCGGCGGTGGCCTCGCTGGCCGTGGGCTTCATCGTCTGGGGACTGGTGACATCCTTGGGCGGTCCGACCGGGCCCGGCCTCAACCCGGCCAGAGATGCCGTGCCGCGTCTGCTGCATCAGTTGCTTCCCATCTCGCATAAGGGTTCTTCTCGGTGGAACGAAGCATGGATTCCCGTCGTGGCCCCTATTGCAGGTGCGATTATCGGCGCCTGGCTCTTCCACGCGATTTTCGCCTGAGCTCATCGCGGCGGGCTATACTGACCTCATCGACAGGACGCTCAACCGATAGACGAACGGTTTGTGCAAGGCGGCGTTGCCCTGTTCCTGCACACATTGGGAGATGAGGCCTATGCCGTCGTTCGGTGATTGCTTCGCTTCGCTGCGTCGGTGTTGTCTGAGAATGTGGAACAGATTGTCCGGGGCGTTCGGCGGCATCATGGCCGCGTTGCGCTTGCATCCCCATGAGGGACATGCCGTTTGGAGTCCGTGTTCTGCGCATGACCAGGAAATGCAGCGTATCTACAGGATTCGCAGAGCTGCGGTCCTGTGCGTCGGCGCTCTCATTCTGGTGGGTATTCTTGCCGGCGTGGGTGTGG
Organism: Bifidobacterium crudilactis; assembly: GCF_000738005.1. Classification (NCBI taxonomy): domain Bacteria; kingdom Bacillati; phylum Actinomycetota; class Actinomycetes; order Bifidobacteriales; family Bifidobacteriaceae; genus Bifidobacterium; species Bifidobacterium crudilactis. The sequence goes on from NZ_JHAL01000001.1 coordinate 456,080, forward strand.
CGGTGAATAATACCAGGGCCGGAAAAGTGCAGGGTCGGTCATATGCGAAGGCCGTGGCGAGTTCTTCGAAGACCAAGCCTGACGGTCACGGCCCGCTTGTCAGGCAGGCTGCTCCTGCCGCTCAACCCTTGGCCGTACTGACCGACAGTCAGCGAAAGGCGATTGCCTCCAAGGCTCAGACTGTGGCGGAAGCCAGCGGCAACACTATTCGCCGGTATCGGTACTGCATCTCCTCGACCGACGGCATCGACGGCATCACGGTATTCGAGAGTGTGGTCTTCCGGACATTGAATTCGAGTTTGGGGTGGCCTCGTGCGGGTGCCACCTTTTCATATGCCGGCAACGGATGCGATATGACGTTGATTCTGGCCGAGGCCGACACGATGACGTCCTTTTCCGAGGGGTGCAGCGAGGAATACAGCTGCCGTGTCGAGGACAAGGTCATCATCAATGCGGATCGCTGGCGGAACGGTACCTCGGACTGGTTGAAGGCGGGTGGAACGGTGGAACGTTACAGGCAGCTGGTAATCAACCACGAAGTAGGCCACCGGCTTGGACACCTCGACAACGAGGCCACATGCAGCGTCCCGGGAGGTGCCGCGCCGGTGATGCAGCAGCAGTCGATGTCTTTGCGCGGATGCTCTCCGAATGAGTGGCCGCTGGACTCGGAACTGTGGGTGTCCTGAACATGACCGCTGAATCACCAAGGCCTCTGCAAATCGGCAGACTGGCACCGTCCCCGACCGGGCGCATGCATCTCGGCAACGTCTATGCCGCGCTGGCCGCATGGCTGGATGCTCGAAAGGTCGGAGGGATGCTGCGACTGCGAATCGAGGACATCGACACCTATCGCGTGGTCTCCGATGCCGATTCATGGATTATGGACGACCTGGACTGGCTGGGAATGGATTGGGATGGTCCGGCGGCGTATCAATCCCGGCGCCTGACATCCTATGATGCGATGTTCCGGTGGTTCATGACGCAGCATCTGCCGTCAGGTGAGCCGCTACTGTACCCCTGTTTCTGCTCTCGTGCCGATATTCGGGCGGCTTCGGCCCCCAATGAGGGCGACGGTTTTTCGCGGTATCCGGGAACATGCCGACAGATTGGGGACGCCGAAAGGCGGCGAAGGCTCGACGCCGGTGACAGGCACTCGTGGAGAATCGCGGTGCCGCGATCTGACGACGATTCGGATGACCTGGTGCGCTTTCATGACGAGATTTTCGGTCCGCAGGCTTTTTCCCTGTCAAGCCAACTCGGTGATGTCATCATTCGTCGCTCGGACGGTGTGTACGCCTATCAGTTCGCCACTGCGGTGGACGATTGGTCGATGGGTGTCTCGCGTATCGTGCGTGGACGCGATCTGTTGCGGTCCACGGCGATACAGCTGTGGATTCAGCGGCATTGTCAGGAGTCGGGTCAGAGCCATGACGCGGCGTGGCGCAACAAGACGATGGGCGCTATTCGGAGGCAGCCTTTCTTCGCCCACCTCCCGTTGATTGATGGCAGCGACGGCAGGCGCATGGCCAAGCGCTTCAACTCCTTGGACATGGGAGCACTCAGAGCGTCCGGCACCCGCCCGCAGGAGGTGATAGGGAGATGCGCGTGGCTGCTGGGTGTGTTGCCGGAAGCGACTCCTGTCGAGGCCAAAGACCTGATAGGCGCCTTTTCCTTCGCTGCGCTGCATGAGGACAGAGAGGACCGCATACTTGACGCGGAGATGTGACGCAGGTGCTACTAGCATTGGCAGATGAAATAGTCACAAGCTGCGGGGATGAATGGTTATGGTCGCATATATGGAGCACAAGGATCTCGCCAACGAGCGATTGGACCCTTCGAGAGGTATCGAAATCCGTGACGGAGTGCACAGGGTCATGGACGCCGTCGCCTTGGCGGCCGCGGACAGTGGCAGGAATCCGGACGATATCCGGCTGCTCGCAGCAACAAAAACCCGCGACGTCGGTGAGATCATGGCGGCGATTGATGCCGGTGTGCGTCTGATAGGGGAGAACAGACCGCAGGAAATCGAGGCCAAGGCCGAAGCTTTGCTCAAGCTGTGCGCCCAGCGCGGGCTGGACCTGGGTGTCGGCGGGAACGGTGTCGGCGATGTCCCATCTGCACGGGCGTCGGAGCATGTGGGTTTTCATCTCATCGGTCAATTGCAAAGCAACAAGATCAACAAGGTGCTGCCCTTCGTGACCACCATCGAGTCGGTGGATGGTCTGCGTCTGGCGGAACGTATCGCGAGACGAGCTGTGAGCGGCGGCCGTTCGGTCGGTGTGCTGCTAGAGGTCAACGAATCGGGAGAGGAATCGAAATCGGGTTGTGCGCCTGAGGAGGCTCAGGAGCTGGGATGCAGTATCGCGGCTCTGGAAGGTCTGGAATTGCGTGGGCTGATGACCATCGGAGCGCACGTCGAAGATGAAGGACGTATCCGAGCGGGCTTCGCGCACCTGCGTGGACTGCGCGATGCCATCCTTGCGTCAGGCGAGGCCGGAACGGCGTCATGCCGGGAACTGTCGATGGGCATGACCCACGATATGGGCTACGCGATTGAGGAGGGTTCGACCATCGTGCGCGTAGGAACCGCGATCTTCGGCGAGCGCGCCTTCATCTGAGCGCGCGCTTGAAATAGATAACTGCACTACAAGGACAGCTTTTTGAAGAAATTCTGCGATTTTGCTGTCCTTGTAGTGCAGTTATCTTGTCGGACCCTTGCACGGCGTACTCTCATATGCCATGCGTACCGCATCATGGGTGTGCTTCAGAGCGCTTCCTTGATGGCATCCACGAATGCATCGAGGTCATCGGGCTTGCGTGAGGTGATGAGTTTCCAGCCCCTGGCATCGTCGACGACGACCTCGCGATCTTCATGGACGCCGCCTGCGTTCTCGACATCTGCCTTGATGTATCTGCAGCTGGTGAGGGTTTTGCCGCCGAGGACCTCCGCGTTGACGAGCAGCCACGGCCCATGGCAGATTGCGGCGATGGGTTTGCCCGCTGTGGCGAAATCCTTCGCCAACGCGATTGCGTCCGGGTTGATGCGCAGATGGTCGACATTGCATGTGCCGCCGGGAACCACCAGCAGGTCGAAATCGGAGGCTTTCACGTCGGAGAGCAGTGCGTCGGGCTGGACTGTGCTGCCTTCATAGCGGTCGTGCCGTACGGTCTCCACGGCTTCGTGCGCCGGTGCAGCCAAGGTGACTTGGGCGCCGGCCTGGCGAAGATCATTGAGTGGTCTGGTGAGCTCGGTTTCCTCGATGCCCCAATCGTGAACCACGATAAGAACCTTGCTGGAATGTATGTCTGACATCCTCGTCCTTCCTGTTGCGCGGCAGATGCAATGGTGACCGGTCCGTTCCGGTGCGGATGGCTTCGGCCGCCGACGGTGCCGGTGGCCGCGAACCTGGGCCATGACTCCATAGTGTCACCTTGCTTCGCGATAGGCATCCCTTCCCGTCTCATATCAGTTATCAGCGAATTCGCGCTCTTATGGGCAGTGCGCAATATCGTCGCGGTATGGTTCCGGCATTATGCTGGAGAGCATGAGAATCGCACGCTTTTCGTATAACGACCGCCCACAGTATGCTTTCGTCCAACATGACGACTCCGACAACAGGGATTACCTCATTGCTCTCGATGGTTATCCCCTGTCCGCGCAGGCCGTCAAGCCGACCGGAGAGCGTTACGCGGTGGACGGCGAAGGCATCCGTCTGCTGGCGCCCGTCATTCCCTCGAAGGTGTACGGTCTGGCGAAGAACTATCAGGCCCATGCCCGATTCATGGCCGAGGCCGGTATGTCCGACATCACCGAAGCGCCGGAGCGCATGATGATTTTCGCGAAGCCTTCGACCGCGGTGATCGGGCCGGATGACCCGATCGTGTACCCGGCGTATTCCCACCAGATGTGCTATGAGCCCGAAGTGGCCGTGGTCATCGGGCGCATCGCGAAGAACGTGCCGGTGGAGCACGCAATGGACTATGTGCTTGGCTTCACCTGCGTCAATGATGTGACGTTGCGCGATCTGCAGCAGAACGATCCGATGTGGACGCGTTCGAAGGGCTTCGACACCTCCTGCCCGCTGGGTCCGTGGATCGAGACGGAGCTGGACTTCGCCAACACCGGTATATCCTTCTCTCTCAATGGCGAGACCGTGCCGGAGGCATCCGGAAACACCACCAAGCTCATCCACTCCATTCCTGAGCAGATAGCCTTCATCTCCAGCTTCTCGACCTTGCTGCCGGGTGATGTCATCATGACCGGCACACCGCATGCTTCCGGATCGCTGCGTCCCCGTGACGAGGCGGTGGTGCATATCGACGGCATCGGTGACCTGCGCAACGTGGTGGTGTCGGCCTGACCCTATCCACATCTGAAACTGTGCAAACAGGCATGTCAGCGGGTTCATTTCGGCTTCTTGGCGTGCCTGTTCGCACAGTTTTGTGATATGGGGGGCGTATTGAGAGCCAAGTCCGACGATTAAATCGTAAACTTGAGTGCATGAGGCTCAAGTTTGGGAATATTGTGGTGTATCGAAGTGTTGTGCATATGAGACTTCACGGAATGTGATCGAGAGAAATTCGGTGCGCCGGATGATTGCCGTTGTTGATGGCGGTGTTTTCCGAAGCTCGAATTCGTTGAAGGTTCCGACTGAATGCAACGGAGGAGATAATGGAACAACAATTTACGACGATGTCGCAGCAGGCGATTTCCGACGCGATTCAAAGCGCATCGGCGGCGGGTAACGCTCAGGTGGATGTGCTGCATCTGCTGGATGCGCTGCTGCGCCAACAGGAAGGGTCGGTGCCGGGCCTGGTGGCCGCCGCGGGAGCGGATGTGCAGAGTCTCGGTGCCGAAGTGCGCAATGCGCTGGTCGCGTTGCCTCGCGCCAGTGCTTCGACGGCCACACAACCGCAGGCAAGTCGTCAGCTCAGCACGGCCATCGCCCAGGCAGAGAAGGAGATGCGCGATATGGGGGACGAGTACGTCTCCACGGAGCATCTGCTCATCGCCTTGGCCGTCGGCCCATCGCAGGTTGCCGACATGCTCAAGCGGCACGGACTGACGCCGAAAGCCTTGCGTGACGCGGTGCCCGGTGTGCGGGGCGGGGCGAAGGTCACCAGTGCGGATGCCGAAGGCACATACAAGTCCCTGGAGAAATATTCGACCGATCTCACCGCCCAGGCGAAGGACGGGAAGCTCGATCCGGTCATCGGCAGGGATAGGGAGATCAGGCGCGTCATCCAGATTCTGAGCAGGAGGACGAAGAACAATCCCGTGCTGATAGGTGAGCCCGGAGTCGGCAAAACGGCGGTGGTCGAAGGACTGGCGGAGCGTATCGTCGCCGGGGATGTCCCTGTCGGCCTGCAAGGAAAGCGCCTGATATCGCTGGATCTCGGTTCCATGGTCGCCGGGAGCAAATACCGTGGCGAATTCGAAGAGCGGCTGAAGGCGGTGCTGAACGAAATCAAGAGCGCCGACGGGCAGATCATCACCTTCATCGATGAGCTGCACACCATCGTCGGCGCCGGTTCCGCGGAAGGTTCGATGGACGCCGGCAATATGCTCAAGCCGATGCTGGCCCGTGGCGAACTGCGCCTGATCGGTGCGACCACACTTGACGAGTACCGCGAGAACATCGAGAAGGACCCGGCCTTGGAGAGGCGTTTCCAGCAGGTCTTCGTCGGCGAGCCCTCCGTCGAGGACACGGTGGCCATCCTTCGTGGTTTGAAGCAGCGCTACGAGGCGCACCACAAGGTCACCATCGGCGACGATGCGCTGGTGGCGGCGGCGACATTGTCGAACCGCTATATCAGCGGGCGTCAGCTTCCGGACAAGGCCATCGATCTGGTCGATGAGGCCGCGGCTCATCTGCGTATGGAACTTGACTCGCAACCCGAGGAAATCGATGAGCTGCAGCGTAAGGTCACTCGCTTCGAGATGGAGGAGATGCAGCTGAAGAAGGCTGAAGACCCCTCGTCCAAGGCACGGCTCGAGAAGCTGCAGGCCGACCTTGCGGACACCCGTGAGCGTCTGGCAGGTCTGAAGGCTCGATGGGACGAGGAGAAGGCCGGGCACAACAAGGTCGGAGACCTCCGTGCAAAGCTCGATGCGCTCCGCGTGGACGCAGACAAGGCCACCCGTGAGGGTGATCTGGAGAAGGCTTCGCGCATACTCTACGGTGAGATTCCGACCATTCAGAAGGAACTGTCCATCGCTGAGGAGGACGCCGATGCGAAGGACGCCGAGTCTGGCCAGTCACCCGAAGCTGCGGGTAGCGCCGGTGGTTCCGGCAAGGAGCCGATGGTCCCGGACCATGTGGATGCCGATTCCGTGGCGGAGATCGTCGCCGACTGGACGGGCATCCCTGTAGGAAGACTCATGCAGGGCGAGAACGAGAAGCTGCTGCATATGGAGGACTTCCTCGGCAAGCGGGTAATCGGTCAGCGGCGGGCGATCACCGCGGTCTCCGATGCCGTTCGGCGCTCGCGTGCAGGGATTTCCGACCCCGATCGTCCGACAGGTTCCTTCATGTTCCTGGGGCCGACCGGCGTAGGCAAGACGGAGCTGGCCAAGGCGCTCGCGGACTTTCTCTTCGACGATGAGAAGGCGATGGTACGTATCGATATGAGCGAATACATGGAGAAGGCCTCCGTGTCACGGTTGATCGGTGCCGCGCCTGGGTACATCGGCTATGAGGAAGGAGGGCAGCTCACCGAAGCCGTGCGTCGCCGCCCGTATTCCGTGGTGCTCTTCGATGAGGTCGAGAAGGCCAATTCCGAGGTCTTCGATGTGCTCCTCCAGGTGCTCGACGACGGGCGTCTGACCGATGGGCAGGGCAGGACGGTCGATTTCAGGAACACGATTCTGATCATGACCTCGAACCTGGGCTCTCAGTTCCTGGTCAACGATGCACTCGATGCAGAAGCCAAGCATCGTGCGGTCATGGATGCCGTCCATGCCCAATTCAAGCCGGAGTTCATCAACAGGCTTGACGAACTGGTGGTCTTCGACCCGCTGACCCGTGACGAGTTGGGCAGCATCGTCGATATTCAGGTCGCTCAGGTCGCCAAGAGGCTGACTGACAGGCGTATCAGCCTGGATGTGAGCGAGGCGGCCCGTGAATGGCTGGCTGATGCGGGATATGACCCCGCCTACGGCGCTCGGCCCTTGCGCAGGCTGGTGCAGACCGAAGTCGGGGACCAGCTGGCACGTATGCTGCTTGCGGGAAGCGTGCATGACGGCGACACCGTGCTGGTCGACCAGACCGGTGGCGAGCATCTGGAACTCACCGTGTGGCCGACGGACACGCTTATCGATGACAGCGAGATTCACCGCTCGGGTGGGCGTCCGGACGGGCGTCTGGAAGGCGGCCATCAGGCGTCCTCCGATGATGCGTCGGACGGTTCGTCGCAACGGTAGCAATTGCCGTCACAAGATCGCGGAACGCCAGGCTCACGCCGTGAGCGGCGCTCCGCGATGCTTTCGACGCCATCCTTCTGCGCTCGGATCTGCCCGTTGCTGTGGGTCCGAGCGCAAAGGTGATTGACTATCTCGTCAGCCTTCGATCAGGCGAGGTTCATGCGTCGACCTTGAGGAGGGCTGCGCGTTGGCGGTGATGCGAATCACCTGATGGTGCAATCTGTGGGCGTTGAGCACGACGCACAGAGACGACAGGGCCATGGCCACGGCCGCGATGACGGGGTTGAGCAGCCATCCGGTGAAGGGGTAGAGCACACCCACGGCGATGGGGATGGACAGCAGATTGAAGGCCATCGCCCAGATGAAGTTCTCCCGGATGTTGCGGATGGTGATTTCGCACAGTCGGATGGTGTTGGGTATCCCTCGCAGATCTCCGTTTACCAGCGTCACATCGGAGGATTGCAGCATGCCGTCGGCCCCTGAACCCATGGCAAAACCCACATCGGCCGAGTTCAGCACGGCGGCGTTTTCAAAACCATCACTGGCCAGGGCTACAAGATCGCCGGGTTCGGACTCTGCAATAAGACGCTTGATCCAGGTCTTCTTGTCCTGTTGATTCACCGAGGCGATGACTTCCTCGATGCCGAAACGCCGTGCCTCTTCGACGGTCGATGTGCTTTCCCCGCTGCCCATGAGAATGGTGCGTATGCCTCGATCATGCAAGGACTTCACTGCGGAGGCGGTGCCGTGGGCATCGTCTTCGTCAACGTTGCCGATGGCGCTCTGATCGAGCACCACGGTGCGAATGCGGGCGCCTCGCTGCAGAACTTTGGCGGAGGATAGCAGTATGCCATTGGCGGCACCGAGATTGACGCTGGCGCTGACGGACAGGGGCGTGACGAGCCCAAGAGCGCATGGGCACGCGATGATCAGGACGTTGATGGCGGTTACCACCGCATGCGACAAGCGCGGTTGGGGCCCGAGGACCACCCAGATGGCAAAGGTCCAGATGGCGATGAGCATGACCACCGGAACGACGATTCGGGAAATGATGTCGGTGAGCCGCTGGACCGGAGCCTTGCTGTTCTGGGCCTTTGCGGCGACGTCGACGATACCGCCTAGTGTGCTGTGCCTACCCACCTTCGTGCAGCGAACGAGGACGGGGCCGCTCGAGGCGACCGTCCCTGCATGGACTCGTTGCCCTGGTCCTCTGAGTGGGCTCTCTCCTTGCCCGTTGATGGCGGATTCGTCGATGAGCGCCTCTCCGGCGACGATGCTGCCGTCGGCGGGGAATGATTCGCCTGGACCGACAAGCACGATGTCGCCCGGGGTCAGGGCGTCGCTATCGACATCGGTGCAGTATTCCGCCGCAGTGGAGGGGTCGGTGCGATCATCGCTGTGCCTTGGGCACGAGATGGGCGATTTTCGGAAGCAGCTCTGCGAGCTGGCGTACCGAAGAGGCGGACTTCGCTCTGGACTTGGTCTCCATCAGACGTCCCAACAGCACCAGGGTGATGGTCACGCCCACCGATTCAAAGTAGGGTTCACGGGATCCTTCGGGCATGAAATCCGAAGCGACGCATACGGCGAGGCTGTATATGTACGCTGCGGAGGTGCCGATGGAAATCAGCGAATTGATGTCGGGGCTGCGTTTCGCTATCGTATGCAAGCCGATGTGGTGGATGGGCCTGCCGCAGTAGAACATCACGGGAGTGATCAGAATCGCCTGAAGCCATGGGCTTTGTATCCAGGCGGCATTCGTCCAGTTGTTCGGATCGTCGGATCCGAACAAGGCCAGCACCGCCAACGCGAATACGATTGCCGTGAGAACTATGCCGACCAGCACCAGTCGGCTGAGCGCCGCCGCTTCGTGCTCTCTGTCCCCGTATAGAGCCGCATAGGCCTCATCGCTGGACTGCGAGTCTGCGGACGTGCCGCTCCCTTTTGCGGACGAGGATGACTCTGCGTCGGACGGGGAGAAAAAATACCAGATGACGAACCAGGTCAATGCTCCGGCAGCGACCACAGTGGCGCCGAGCATGAAGATATCGAATCCCATGTGTGTCCTCCTTCGGTTTCTATCATCTCATTGCCGGGTATGGTCTTCGGAATGCCGGCCCGTGAAGTGCGAAGCGCCGTGCGTCCCGTACGGCTTCGGCAGGCGTCCGCCTGTGGCGCGAAGGCCGTGCCGGAGGCAACACCGTGACCTTTGCATTGTATATTCCTGTACCGTTGCGCATCAGATGGACCATATGTTTACACGCAGACCACGTATTTGCCGTCTGGGGCCCTGACCTCTGCAAGGCCGGGGAGAGGATGCCGTCTGAGTCGGGATGACCTCGTCTGCTCAGACGTGAGCACCGTCGCAATGCCTGCGCGACGTCCAGCGATGCTGATTCAATAGAACATATGTTCGATAATGCTTCTGCTTCCATGTCGTTGCTTCTTGTGGTCCTGGCCGTATTGCTGGCTGCGCTCGCAGGATTCGCATTCGGAAGGTATTCTTCGCTGGGCGCCCGCTCGGGCGCAGACGGCGGTCAAGGGGGCGAGGACGCCCAGACACTGCTTCGTCGTTGCGAGACTCTGACGGAAAATCTGCAATCCGCCAATGCCAGGGTTGTGGAGTCTTCAACGAGGGCCGAAGGGCTGCAGCAGCAGCTGGACTACGTGAAGTCACAGCTGGTCGAGTCCCAGCGCTCGGAACAGCGGCGTCTGGAGCTGGAGCAGGAGCGCAACCGGGAGGAATCCCGGAAACGTGAGCAGCAGCAGCGGCAGGGCATGCAGGAGCAGAGCAAGGTTCTGAGCGCGTTGTCTCCGGTGCAGCAGAACCTCGAGGCCTTGCAGCGCAAGGTCGCGCAGATTGAAGAGGGACGCAAGCACGAGATGGGGATGCTCGGTGAGCAGCTCAAGGGGCTTGGTGATCAGCAGACCCGATTGGACAAGGAAACGAGTTCGCTGGCATCGGCTCTGCGGAACAACAAGATTCGCGGCGCCTGGGGCGAGGCCCAGTTGAAGAACATCGTCGAATCGGCGGGATTGCTTGAGCATGTCGACTTTGATACGCAGGTTGTGGTCAGCGATGGCGATGGTCATATTCAGCGGCCGGATATGATCGTTCACCTGCCGGGAGGTAAAACGATACCCATTGATGCCAAAGCTCCGTATGCCAATTACCAGAGGGCCTGTGAGATTCCCGAGACCGCGCCCCAGGACGAGCTGCTTCGCAGATCGGCCTTGCTTAAATCGCATGCCAAGGATCTGAGGGAACACGTCAAGACACTGGGGGACAAGGCCTATTGGAATGCCTTCGACACCGCCCCTGATTTCGTGGTGGCCTTCATACCCAATGAATCTCTGCTCCAAGCGGCTCTGGAAGCGGACCCCACGCTGATGGACGACGCCTTCGCGCAGAAAGTTGCCCTGACCTCGCCGGTTACATTATGGGCCGTTCTCAAGTCCGTCGCCTACGCATGGCAGCAGCAGAGTCTCACCGATGACGCGAAGACGCTGTTTACCCTATCCAAGGAGCTGTATGGGCGTTTCGTGGTGCTCGGCGGCAGAGCCAATGCCTTGGGCAAGGCCATCACCAAAAGCGTAGGGGCATACAACCAGTTCGCATCCTCTCTGGAATCGAGGGTGCTGGTCACCGCTCGCAGGTTGCAAAAGCTCGACCAATCCAAGATCATCGAGGAAGTCGGACTCATAGATTCGGAACAGGCCAATATCCGCGAACTCACTGCGCCGGAAGTGCAGGAAGAGGATGCGAAGATAGCGTCGGATACGCCGGTGCCTGACGGAGGGGAACGCGGTCGCTGAGCGTTTCATGGCTTCGGATTCACTCTGGGCGTGCCCGGCTCTATTCTGGTTGTCATGGCATCACAACGAGAATCCGGAACATTTCGGCAGACAGGCGCTCCTGAATTGCGCAAGGAACAAGGGGTCGGCAACGTTGAGACACTCGATACCAAGGAACAGCTCCGACGTTTGCTGATTCCCGAGGTCTCCCTTAAGCCCTTCAGCGAGCTGTCCGCTGTGACATACGATCACCAGGGTTCCCAGTTGGCGGGTCATCTGCTGCTGGATACCCTCGAGGAAGCAGGCTTCGGCATCGATGATTTCGATGCCGTGGGTGCGCTGACGGCGGCCGCGATTCCTTTGGCCATCTCAATGGTGCAGGCCGCAGCTTCGCGAGGACAGGATCTCGATGCCTTCGTCATGGATTTCGTCTACCCGGGCATCAAAGGGCCATCCGTGCGCGGCGAACGTGTGTTCCTGCTGGACGCGTGGCTCAGCGAAAAATCATACGTGCAGACATCGTCGCTGGTTACACTGCGCAACGGCAACGAACTGAGCCTGGATTTCGGCATCCTGCAACGGGAGGGTGCTGAAGTGCTGGGAATCGCCTCTTTGATCGGCTCCACGCGCTCTACGGAAGGCATCGAAGCGGTGAACCCTCTTGACGGGAGCAGACACACCCTGCCCTTCGTCAGAGTGTTCGACGAGGATGAATTCTCCGCGGTCAACCCGGAGCGGGAATCGGGTGCCGGGGATTCCGCGCGCGTTGCCGTTGATTCGGACGCCAAGGAGGGGCAGTGAGCAAGCCTTCCGCCTTCACGCTCGCATCGCTGGCATCGGGGGAACCTGAGTTTCGCGAGGTCGGGGTAGGTCCGTGGGCGCAGACGCATCCGGATGAGCCGCGTCCCGATGACCCGGCATCAGAGCAGTATGACCCACGATACGACAGCGAGCTTCTCGACAACGGGGATCGGCGCAACGTGCTCGATGCATTTCGTTACTGGAGCGTCGAGGCGATACGCGACGAACTCGACAGTCGGGGCAGACATCTCTTCGAAGTGGCCATCGAGAACTGGACGCATGACTTCAACATCGGCTCGATCGTGCGTACCGCCAACGCCTTCGCAGCGGCAAAAGTCCATATCGTCGGACCGCACAAGTGGAATCGCAAGGGCGCGTTGATGACCGAGCTCTACCAGCATGTTGAGCAGCATCCCTCCATGCAGGCTCTTCTGGATCACGTGAAGGCTGCGGACGAGGAACGCGACGACGGCACCTCCACGCGGATCATCGCCATCGATAATGTACCGGGCGCCGTTGCCATAGAGCGGTTCGAATTTCCCGAGCGCTGCCTGCTGATATTCGGTGCGGAAGGTCCGGGATTGTCGGAAAAGGCCCTGACCTGCGCCGATGACGTGGTGTTCATCTCCCAGTACGGGTCGGTCCGCTCGATCAATGCCGGAGCGGCCGCGGCGGTGGCGATGCATTCCTGGATCGAGCAGCATGGGCGGTCCCGGTGAGGACATCTTCGCATATGGCAGTCGCATGCGGCAGTTGTCTGTGATAGTGCCATTCGTGCATCGGCCATTCGTGAATAGGTCATGTGTACATAGGCCATGCGTAACGGCCTGGTCGTCTCACAGGCGGCACGAAGCTTGGAATTAGCTGATAGATTCGTAGTGTGATCGAAATACGGAAGCTCAGCAAATCATTCAAAGGCAGGCTCGCGGTCAACGATGTGTCCTTCGTTGCACAGGATGGCAAGGTGACTGGTTTTCTCGGCCCGAACGGCGCCGGCAAATCCACCACCATGCGTACGGCCCTGGGGCTTATCAGAGCCGACGAGGGCGAGGCCTTGATCGACGGACAGCCCTTCCTGAGCATGCGTTCACCGATGTTCGAGGTCGGCGCGGTTCTGGACGCCAAATCTGCTCACAAGGGCCGCTCGGCATACGCACATCTTCATGCCCTGGCGCTGACCAACAACATTCCCAAGTCGCGGGTCGATGAGGTCATCGACATCACCGGCATCGCCAACGTCAAGAAACGTCGGGCAGGAGCCTTCTCTTTGGGAATGGGCCAGAGGCTCTCCATCGCCACGGCTTTGCTGGGAGATCCGCACAATCTGGTTCTGGACGAACCTATCAACGGTCTTGACCCGGAAGGCGTGCGTTGGGTGAGGGAACTCTGCCGCTACTACGCGGGGCAGGGTAGAGCCGTGCTGCTCAGCTCTCACCTGATGAGTGAGGTCGCGCTCACGGCCGACAGCCTCGTCATCATCGGCCAGGGTCGTGTCCTGGAAGACACCTCCGTGCAGGCCTTCATCGATAAACACTCGAGTTCGGCCATCCGGGTAGCGACGCCGGACGAGGAGGAACTGAGAAGGGTGCTGGCGACGCTCGAAGGAGCGCAGGTCGAGCGCATCGACGCCAGCTCCGAAGATCCAGACGGCGTTCCCGTATTCCATATCGTCGGCGTTCCACTCGAGCGTCTGGCGCAGGCCGTGTCCTTCGGGAGCATACGCATCTATGAGCTACGCACCGAGCACTCGTCGCTAGAACAGGCATACATGGAGCTGACCCACGGCCATGTGGAGTACATGGCGCAGGAGATTCCGGCGCAGCGCGTCGTACCGATGGCATCAGGGGAGGTCGCACGATGAGTTCAACGAATACGCAAGGCTCGACGCAGTCACCACGACACGGCTACGTTTCCGGCAGTCGCCTGTCCCCACGACGAATCCATGTAAGCCTGGCGGGCAGCACCCGAGCTGAACTGGTCAAACTCCTCAGCCTCAAGTCCAGCTACATCCTGCTGATCATCAACACCGCATTGATTCCGTTGGGCACACTGCTCGTGGCTTGGAGCATACAGCTGACCAGCACTCTTGACGACAAGGGCAACACGCTCGACGTTGCCAGACCAATACAGATGACGGCGTTGTGGACCTCCGTCGGAGCCTTCGTCAGCACAGCGGTTCTGGCGATAGGCATTCTGTCCATCATGTCCCTGACCTCAGAATTCGGGAACATGTCGATACAGTCATCGTTGACGGCGAACCCGCGCCGCGGGATGCTGATGGCCGCGAAGGGGCTCGCACTATCGGCGCTTACCGGAGTCTCCACACTGGTGGGTGTGCTGCTGGCGTGGGGGGTTGCGCATCTGTTCTTCGTCGGCTCGACCTTGGAGCCCTTGTCCTCGGGGCAACGCTTCACGCCGTTGATCGTCATAGGCGCGGCCGTGGTGTCTTCGGTGCTGGTCTCGATACTGGCTCTCGGCATTGCCGGCATCTGCCGGTCAACGGTAGGCGCGGTCTTTGCCTTCATTGCCTTGATGATGATCGTCCCACAGATTCTTTCGGTGCTCTCCTTGCTGGGAGGGGGATTCGATTGGATTGGCTCCGCGACGGAGTTTCTGCCCAACTCCCTGATGGATGGGGCGATCGGTGCCGACATAAACAGCTCGATGAGTTCGGCGTCTTCGAGCGCCTTCGACCCGAATTGGTGGCAAAGCCTCCTGCTGCTGCTGGTTTGGTCGGCCGTGTCGTACGTGGTGGGGACCCTGCTGGTCAAGCATCGCGACATCGCCTGAACGCCGAGGCATTCGGCCATCGCCGATTCGGGGTGCGAATGTGTCCTGTATATGACGTTGAGGTGTCACACACGGCACATATAGTAAAGGCTATGCCAACATTCACACGAGAAGAAATCGAGCATTTGGGAGACCTTGCTCGCATAGCCCTCACCGATGACGAGATCAGCAGGCTCCAGGGCGAGCTCAACGTGATCGCCGAGTCGATTGCAAAAGTCCAGGAAGTCGCCGGTGAGGATGTGCCCCCCACGGCGAATCCGGTGCCCTTGGAGGCATATCTGCGGCCGGATGTGGCGGAACAGCCACTGACGCAGGAAGAGGCGCTGAGCGGGGCGCCTGCAACCGAGGCCGGTATGTTCGTGGCCCCACGCATTCTTGGTGAGGAGTGAGGGAAACAATGACACAACACAGTGAACTTGTCAGGCTGAGTGCTGCCGAGATGGCGGAGCAGATACGTAGCGGAGAGGTCTCCAGCCGAGAGCTCGTCGAGGCGGAAGTGTCGACCATCGAAGCCGCGGAACCGAGCATTCAGGCCTTCCTTCAGGTCTCCAAGGATGAGGCTTTGCAGCAGGCCGATGACTTCGATGCCCGTCGCAAGGCGGGTGACATCGACGGTCTTCCCGAATTGGCCGGTGTGCCGATCGCAGTCAAGGACATGATCGTTACCAAAGGCATTCCCACCACTGCGGCATCCAAGATTCTCGAGGGATGGATTCCTCCTTACGATGCGACCGTCGTGCGCAAACTCAAAGACGCAGGTATGCCGATTCTCGGAAAAACCAATCTGGACGAGTTCGCCCAGGGTTCTTCGACCGAGCACAGCGCCTACCAGACCACGCACAATCCCTGGGATACGGAACGAGTCCCCGGTGGTTCAGGCGGTGGCTCCGCTTCCGCGGTCGCCGCTTTCGAAGCGCCTTTGGCGTTGGGCACCGACACCGGTGGCTCGATTCGTCAGCCAGGCGCATTGACCGGAACCGTCGGGGTGAAGCCGACCTATGGCGGCGTTTCGCGTTTCGGTGCGATTGCGATGGCGTCCTCTCTCGATCAGATCGGGCCGGTCTCACGTACCGTCCTTGATGCTGCGCTCCTGCACGAGGTCATCGGCGGCTACGATGAGCGCGACTCCACATCGATTCCAAAGCCTCTGCCCAAGCTGGCCGATGCCGCTCGAGAAGGGCAGAAGCGTGACCTGCACGGTATGCGCGTCGGATTGGTCAAGGAAATCGGCGGCGAAGGGTTCCAGCCCGGAGTCGAAGCACGGTTCAAGGAAGCGGTCGCGGCTCTTGAAGACATGGGCGCCGAAGTCGTTGAGGTCTCATGTCCTCATTTCTCCTATGCCCTTGGTGCCTACTACATCATCATGCCTTCCGAGGTCTCAAGCAACCTTGCACGGTATGACGGTATGCGATACGGCCTGCGAGTGATGCCTGAGGATGGCACGCCGCAGACGGCGGCGAATATGATGGCGGCAACCCGTGAGGCAGGATTCGGCGACGAGGTCAAACGACGGATCATCCTGGGCACGTATGCGCTGTCCGCCGGGTACTACGATGCCTGGTACGGTTCGGCCCAGAAGGTCCGTACGCTGATCATCCGCGATTTCGCCAAGGCCTTCGAACAGGTCGACGTATTGGTGTCTCCGACGAGTCCAAGCACCGCATTCAAATTCGGCGAGAAGATGAATGACCCGCTGACGATGTATCTGGAGGATATCGCCACGATCCCTGCGAATCTTGCGGGCGTTCCGGCAATGTCGATTCCTGCCGGTCTCAGTGATGACGGGCTGCCAACCGGTTTCCAGTTCTTCGCACCGCAGATGCATGACGAGAAGCTGTACAAGCCTGCCGCCGCCTTGGAGGCCGCGTTGCTCGAACAGCAGCAAGGACCAATCTGGCAGTCCATGAACACCCCTTGGCTTGACGGCCTGAACAAGTAAGCATCGGAAGGATTACATTCGATATGGCTGACAAATTGATGAAGTACGCCGATGCCGTTTCAGAGTTCGACACGGTTTTCGGTCTTGAAGTCCATGTGGAGCTCAGCACGAACACCAAGCTCTTCTGCCCCGCGCACATTGAATTCGGCGGCGAGCCGAACACCCAGCTCACACCGGTGTCGCTTGGGCTGCCCGGCAGCCTTCCGGTGGTGAACAAGACCGCCATAGACTACGCCATCAAGCTGGGTCTGGCATTGCACTGTGAAATCGCGGAATGGAGCCAGTTCGCACGCAAGAACTACTTCTACCCGGATATGCCGCGCGACTATCAGATCTCGCAATATGACAAGCCGCTGAACGGCAACGGATATCTTGATGTGGAGCTGGCGGACGGAGAGATATTCCGCGTGCAGATCGAGCGCGCCCATGTCGAGGACGATGCCGGGAAGAACACCCACGTCGGCGGAGCCGATGGGCGAATCGAAGGTGCCGATCACTCGCTGTGCGACTATAACCGCGCAGGAGTGCCGCTGGTGGAGATCGTGACCAAGCCGGTGGAAGGCGCGGGTGCGCGTGCACCTGAAATCGCCGGTGCATACGTGCGCGCCATCCGTGACATCGTGAAGGCGCTGAATATTTCCCACGCCCGTATGGAGCAGGGCAATATGCGCGCCGATGTGAACGTTTCTCTGCGCAAGAACCCGGGCGATGCTTTGGGTACCCGTTCGGAAACCAAGAACGTCAACACCTTCAAAGGCATCGAGAAGACGATGGCATACGAGATTCGCAGGCAGGCGGCGATTCTGGATGCAGGTGGCGAGATTCTTCAGGAGACCCGTCATTGGGACGAAGGTTCTCAGTGCACCGCCGGAGGGCGCATCAAATCCGATGCCGACGATTACCGCTACTTCCCCGACCCTGATCTGGTCATGGTGCATGTCACCAGCGACCACATCGAGGAGCTCAGGAAGCAAATGCCCGAAATGCCACGCGACCGTCGTGCACGACTCAAGGCAGACTGGGGCTTCTCCGATTTGGAGATGCGTGATGTGGTGAACGCCGACGCTCTTGACCTCATCGAGGAAACCGTGAAGGCTGGCGCCAAAGCATCCGGAGCGCGCAAATGGTGGATGGGTGAGCTGTCCCGCGAAGCCAACGCCAAGGAAATCAGTCTGGAAGAGCTGCCTATTACTCCGGCTGATGTCGCACAGGTCGAGGTGCTGATTGCCAAGGGAACGCTGAACGACAAACTCGCCAAGCAGACCGTATCCGGAGTGCTCGCGGGCGAAGGCAGCCCTGAAGAGGTCGTAGCCAAGCACGGGTATCAGGTCGTTTCCGACGACGGGGCGTTGGTCGCCGCAGTCGACGAGGCTCTTGCCGCCAATCCCGACATCGTCGAGAAGCTGAAGTCGGGCAACATGAAGCCTATGGGAGCGATTATCGGAGCTGTGATGAAAGCCACCCATGGACAGGCTGATGCCAAGGCGGTGCGTACCATCGTTTCGGAAAAAGTCGCCTCGCTGTGATGTACACTGTATGCGCGTAATCGCATCAGAGTCGTGCAATACATGGAAATTCCAGACGACTAGCAACTACGAAGGCGGGATATGGTACAAGCCAACGAAGTCAACAGTCCGGAGTCGGAGCAAAGCAGGGAGCTGCCGGAGCGCCTCATCATTCCCGAAATAAAAGGGGAGATGGTGCACCTGCGCCCTGCCGGGCTTGACGATCTTCTATATATGGACCGACTTGAGGCTTTCTACAATGCTTCGGGCATTACAGGAAAAGGACCGCAGGCGGAACGAGCCGTGGTGCACACCTGGGTAAAGCGCTCGGTCGCCTGGAGTTGGGGGCAGACGGCAGGAGAGTCCGGCGTCGGCGATCCCGAATCCCGCAGGACCGTGGCATGGGCGATGCTCGCCAGCAGCGAGAACGGCGATGAGGATGCCGAGTCAGAGCGCAATGGCGATGCCATCATCGGCATGATTTTTCTGATCGATATCGACGGATGGGCACGATCGGCACGCATACAGGTCGTTCTCGGCAAGAACTACCGGGGGCGCGGGTACTCGCGCGACGCCATGCCGAGGGTTATGACCTATGGTTTCGCCCCCGAGCCAGCGGGCCTTGGACTTCACCGGATATGGGTCAGCGTTCCCGAGAAGAACACCCGGTCGACATCGGTGTATCAGTCCCTCGGCTTCGTTCCTCAAGGCACGTCGCGTGATGCTCTATGGGATGCGGAAAACGGGAAATATCAGGATCTCATCGTGATGGACACGCTTGTCGACGAGTATGATCCGATTCAATCGCTGGATGCCTTCGGCATGCATGTGATCGAGGACAATCCCGGTGTGCGCGAGGCCTTAAGCGCCAAGGAGCACTCGCTGGCCATCCAGCTGCGCAACAAGGCGGAATCCTCAGGGAAGAAGACTGCGGCGAGCATTGATGATCACCCGCTCCGTCAGGCGCCTCCTGTGGCGCTTCCACCTGAATCCGTGGAGACCATAGAGAAAACCTCCTTGAAGGATGCGCTTGCCCCGCATCCCGCCGAAGACGAGCATGCCGATAATCGACATGTCGAGAGTCCTGACGAACAGAAGGACGATCAGGGCGACGATCAGGCGGAATGGCCGTACAACCAGAGCAGCAGAAAAACGTCCAAACGTGCCTGGTGGAGGAATATCGGCAGAAGCCGCACCCGCACGGATGAAGGTCAGAAGGACTGAAACGATGAGTGCAGAGGACTTGGATAACTACGAAACCGATGCGGAGCTTGCACTGTACCGGGAATACAGGGATGTCATCAAGCTGTTCACCTATGTGGTCGAAACGGAACGCAGGTTCTACCTCGCCAATAAGGTGGATTTCAATGTTCGAAGCGCCGGGCAGGATGTGTATTTCGATGTTCAGCTCACCGATGCATGGGTTTGGGATGTGTACCGGCCAAGTCGCTTTGTCAAGAATGTGCGCATTGTCACATTCAAGGATGTCAACGTCGAGGAAGTCCAGAAAAGCGACATAGACATTCCCGATTCCATAAACTGAGCCTGCCGGGTCGCTTCGGTGATTCCATGGCTTCGGTGAGCGCCCGCCAGATTGGGAGGCTGCCCGTAAGTCCGGGCAGGAGTCGCTCGTATTCAGGCAAAGGCGACGAAGGTAATCTCAGAAACGATTGCGGCGCGGGGTGTGTGAATCGGCATAAACCGTTCCAGTCAACCGCTTTCCCTTTAAGCGTGTGCATTGGCTGGAGATTTTGCTATTCGGCAGTTACGTGGGGTCTTTCGTATAGACTAGACGGGATTATTGTGCTCAGGAGGTCAAGTTGACAGAAAAACAATCCGTGGTCATCATCGGTGGAGGCCCGGCAGGTCTGACCGCCGCATGGGAACTGGCCAAGGACGGCGGCAGCGACAAATATGACGTGATCGTGCTTGAAGCCTCGAATCAGTTCGGTGGCATTTCAAGAACCGTGAAGCATAACGGCAACCGCATGGACATCGGAGGGCATCGCTTCTTCTCCAAGGACGATCGCATCATGGACTGGTGGAAGAATGTGCTTCCGCTACAGGGTGCTCCTTCCTATGACGACAAGAAGCTCAACCGCCACCATGATCTTGAGCCTGGTGGCCCAGACCCCGAAACCACTGACAAAGTGATGCTGAAGCGTCACCGCGTTTCGAGAATCTACTGGAACCATCACTTCTTTGATTACCCCATCTCCCTTTCGGCCAATACCCTGAAGGCTCTGGGCTTCAGATTGACTATGGTTGCGGGCTTCAGCTACCTCAAGTCGGTGTTCCACAAGCTTCCCGAAGACAACCTCGAGAACTTCTATATCAATCGTTTCGGACGCAAGCTCTATTCGATGTTCTTCGCCGGTTATACGGAGAAGCTGTGGGGCCGCGCACCAAAGGAGATCAGCGCCGACTGGGGTGCCCAGCGTGTCAAGGGACTGAGCATCATGGGCGTGCTGAAGAACGCGGTGCAGAAGATGCTGCCGAAGAAGCGCGATGCCCATGAGGTCGAGACCAGTCTGATTGAGGAGTTCTGGTACCCGAAGCTCGGGCCTGGTCAGCTTTGGGAAACCGTGGAGGAGAACTGCCGAGAGGCCGGTGTCAAGGTCATCACCGATGCCAAGGTCGTTGAGCTGGATCAGCAGGACGGACGTCTGTCTGCGGTGGTGTACGTGGATTCCGACGGCAACAGAGTCAGTCTTCAGGCTGATGACGTGATCTCATCCATGCCCATCAAGGACCTGGTCAACGCGGTCAAGGCCTCCCCGACATCGGCGCCGGCGGATATGACGCATATCGCCAACGGCTTGCCATACCGTGATTTCGTCACGGTTGGGCTTCTCGTCAAACGTCTGCGAATCCGTAACACCACCGACACTCCGACGCTGGGCAATCCGCCGATCGTCCCCGATTGCTGGATTTACGTTCAGGATCCGGGATTCAAGGTCGGACGTCTGCAGGTGTTCAACAACTGGAGCCCATACCTGGTCAAGAACGTTGACGATACGGTGTGGATCGGCCTGGAGTATTTCTGCGAAGAGGGCGATGATTTCTGGAACCTCAGCGATGAGAAGGCGACGGCCTTCGCCGTGGACGAGCTCACCCGCATGGGCATCATCAACGGAGCGCAGGATGTCATGGACTCGCACCGCGAGCGTGTGCCCAAGGCGTATCCGGCCTACTTCGATACCTATGCGCAGATGCCTGAGCTGGTGGAGTGGCTGGATTCCTTCGGCAACCTGTATTGTGTCGGACGCAACGGTCAGCACCACTACAACAACCAGGACCATTCGATGGCCACATCGATGGAAGCGGTCGAGAACATTCGCACGGGTCGCACGTCGAAGGCCAATGTGTGGAACGTCAACACGGAGAAGAGCTATCACGAAGAGAAGTGAAGTCTGAGCAGGCGATAGCAGGGGCTTCTCGCCACTGTGGTTCCACCCGAGCGGCAGTTGGGTGAGAGCCTGGTTTTTGAATACGGCGGCGGTGTCGTCAGCGGCTTTGACGGTCGGTGACGAGACCGCCGCCGTCATATGCCGTGACATCGAGGTCACGGCGATACGCGAAACGATGTTCATGACGAAGACCGTCGCATCATTGCTTTCATATTCGGATTTGCCGTAGAGTGCGTCGTCGGGCATTCACCGGGAATCGTGGAATGTCGCCTTGGCGTTTCGTTTTGCAAGATAAGCCTTGTCGATGTAAGGTATTCAAAGTTCCTGATGCTGAGACAGCATTGGACTTCAATATGCGGATGTTCCGCCATTATTCTCTAGCCACGTCAGACTCTGTGTCGACGAAGCGGTAGGAAAGGCATTATTACTGTGGCAACAAGCCAAAAACTCACTGATATGAAACTGCCTGAGCTCAAGGAGCTTGCCAAGCAGCTCGGTCTGCGAGGCACCTCCACGATGCGAAAGCCCGCTCTCATTGCAACGATAGAAGCGGCACGCTCGGGCGGCGAGGCACCTGCGGGAGTGACAGTGCGCTCCGTCAATGCCAATCAGCAGGAATCTGTTGACAGCAAGGAATCGGAAAACGGCACCCTTGGTGCTTCGAACAACGCGGGAAGCGATGAACGCTCTCGCGAAAGTGCACAGGCCGAGGAGAGTGGAATCTCTCAGGCTTCGGGCGCGGGTCAAACACGTCGCGTCCATGATGCCAAGTCAGACGATGTGTTCACTCCCAGCGCGGCAGTCGACGCACCATCGAAGCGGGGCACCTCGCAAGATGGTCAGCCGACCCGTACCCACAAGGACGGGGATGCGCTGACGCTGCCACGTCGCAGACGCAATCGTTCTCAAGCCGCGAGCGAGGACAGCAACGATCACGGTTCGGTACGCGATCTCGATGACATCCTGGCGGTATTGCCTAATCGCAATGAGCATAGCCAGCAGCGCAGCAATGATCATGAAGGCAATGGCGAAGAGCACGAGTTCGTTCGTCGTGGACGTCGTGACAGGAGTGAACGCAACGATCGCGGTGGCCGAGGCAATCGTAATGACCGCGGTTCAGACCGTAATGATCGCAACGATCGTAATGATCGCAATGACCGCAATGGTGAACGCCGCAACCGTAACCGCCGCGACCGTTCAGCGGACTACGAGGCACGCGAGGAAGACCGTCGTGAGGACTCGCAGCAGGAGGAGCTGGTTCCCGTTGCAGGCATCGTAGACGTGTTGGACTCCTATGCGTTCATCAGGACCTCCGGATACCTGCCCGGCCCGAATGACGTCTATGTCTCGATGGGACAGGTTCGTAAATACGCGTTGCGCAAGGGCGATGCGGTCCATGGCGCCATCAGGCCTCCACGCGAGGGGGATCGGCGCAATCAACGCCAGAAATTCGTACCGCTGCAGTCCATCGACTCGGTCAACGGCATGAGCATCGAGGATGCTTCGAACAGGGCGCATTTTAACAAGCTCACACCGCTGTATCCCCAGGAACGTCTGAGGATGGAGACCCAGCCGAACAAGCTCACCGGACGGTTGATCGATATCATCTCGCCTATCGGCAAGGGACAGCGTGGCCTGATAGTCTCCCCACCCAAGGCGGGCAAGACCATCACCCTGCAGAATATCGCCAACTCCATCTCCACGAACAACCCCGAGGTTCATCTGATGGTCGTCCTCGTCGATGAGCGTCCTGAGGAAGTCACCGATATGGAGCGCACGGTTCAGGGTGAAGTCATCTCATCCACATTCGACCGTCCCGCATCCGATCACACCACGGTCGCCGAGCTTGCCATCGAACGTGCCAAGCGTCTGGTCGAGCTGGGTCAGGACGTCGTGGTGCTGCTCGACTCGATGACCCGTCTCGCGCGCGCTTACAACATCGCCGCCCCGGCTTCAGGGCGTATCCTTTCAGGCGGCGTCGACGCGCAGGCCTTGTACCCGCCGAAGAAGTTCTTCGGAGCTGCACGCAATATCGAAAACGGCGGCTCGCTGACGATTATCTCTTCCGCATTGGTGGAGACCGGTTCCAAGATGGACGAAGTGATTTTCGAGGAGTTCAAGGGCACCGGCAATATGGAGCTGCGTCTCTCCAGGGAACTCGCCGACAAGCGCCTCTTCCCTGCCATCGACATCATCTCTTCGGGTACGCGACGTGAGGAGCTCATCACGCCACCGGAGGAGCTTGCAGTCATCTACAGGCTGCGTCGTGCCTTCGGCGGCATGGAGCCCGAGCAGGCCTATCAGACTCTGGTACCGCGTCTGAAGAAAACGCCATCCAACCGGGACTTCCTCGCGGCCATCACCTCAACGATGCCTCAGGTCAAATAACTTCACGGCCCTTGAGGCCTGTGGCTACACGAATGCGTGTGCCTCCGCTCTGATTTGAGAAGCGGAGGCACACGCATTCGTGCTTCCTGTGCCGCTTACGGCGACCGGCTCAATGAATGCTCTGGTTGTATTCTATTAAGCATGAGTGAAGCAGACGACGCAGGAAACTGGCCTCGGCCAGAGGAATACGAATCACAGAAGTACGAATCACAGACGACGGAGGCTTCCACCACGGTGGATGCGCAGAGCAGCAGCGATGATCCTGAGGTCGCCCGTTGCGTGGCGGGCATAGAAGCCCTCAGACAGTCAATCGATAACGTGGATACCGCGATTGTGTCTCTTCTCGCTGAACGCTTCAAATACACCTCGAGAGTGGGCGTGCTGAAGGCCAGGGCAGGCTTTGAACCCGCCGATTATCAACGCGAGCATATGCAAATCGAGCGACTCCACCGTATTGCACAGGATGCCGGGTTGGATACGGATATTGCAGAGATGTATCGGGAGTTCGTGGTTACCGAGGCTAAGAAACGCCATCGCAGAATAGCGGAGGAGGGCGGTGACCCGGGAGTTCTGGACGTGTTCGCCTAGGCCCTCCAAATACGATAACTGCACTAAAAGGACAGCTTTGTGGTAATAATTTCACCACAAAGCTGTCCTTTTAGTGCAGTTATCTAACCCAAAGCCCTTGGTGGTGGTGTCAGCGCTTGGGCTTCTTCACAGGTGGCTCACCGAGGGTGCTGTCAACCACGGTGATCGCGGTCTCGTCGGATTGTTCCGCAGTGCCGTCGGCGGCATCCGCTTCCACAAAACGCAGTTCGCCGGTGACTCTTCCGGCTTCGGCGATGTCGGCCTGTGCTTCGCGGACTGCTGCGATCGCTTCGGAGGGAACCGCCAGTCTTGCACTGAGAATCGGTGTTTTCATCGATACCTTGGCCTCGGACTTGATTTTCCGCAGCTCCGCCAAAGCCTGACCCGCCCAGACCAACACATCCGGCCGGACATCGCCGCAAGCCTGTTCATAGGCTTCAGACGTGGGCCAGCTCGCGAGGTGCACGGAAGCGGAGCCTTCGTGCATCCAACCCCAGACCTCTTCGCATGCGAATGGCAGATAAGGGGCGAACAGGCGAGCGAAGGCGTCCAGAACGAGGCCGAGTGTGGTTCTGGCCGAGCGCACCGCCTGTTCGGAAGGCACGAGACCGGTGGCATCAGCGGTACCGTAGGCGCGGTTCTTCGCGAGTTCGATGTAATCGTCGCAGAAATCCCAGAAGAAACTTTCGATGACTTCCAGGGCTTTGGAATGCTCGTATGTATCCAGGCTTTCCGTGGCATCACGGATGACGGATGCCAGACGTGCGATGACCGCACGATCCAGGGTCTCGGTGACGTCGCTGAGTTTCCATTCGACCTTGGCGGGCGATGCGACGTGATGGTTCTCGTCTTCGCGGCCGATGGCCAGGGCGAACTTCGTGGCGTTGAGCAGCTTGATGGACAGACGGCGACCGATTTTCATCTGTCCTTCGTCATATGTGGCATCGAGTCCCAGTCGAGCCGAAGCCGCCCAATAACGGACCGCATCCGCGCCGAATTTGGCGATCGGTTCGTTGGGTACGACTACGTTGCCCTTCGACTTGCTCATCTTCTTATGATCGGGATCGAGAATCCACCCTGAAAGCGCCGTATGGGCCCAGGGGAGGCATCCGTCTTCCAAGTGGGCGCGTGCCACGGAGCTGAACAGCCAGGTACGGATGATGTCCTGTCCCTGGGGGCGCAGATCCATCGGGAAGGTCGCGGCATGCAGACTTTCGTTTTCCTTGCCGGGCTCGGCCCAGCGGGTGACGATCTGCGGTGTCAGAGAGCTCGTGGCCCAAGTGTCCATGATGTCGCGTTCGGCGGTGAAGCCGCCGGCCTGGTCACGTTGCGACTCGTCGTAGCCCGCAGGCGTATCCGTGGTCGGATCGATGGGAAGCTGATCCTCGCCGGGGGTGATGATTTTGGAGAAGTCCGCGTTGCCGTTCGCGTCGACTTCGTACCACAGCGGGAAGGGAACGCCGAAGAAGCGCTGGCGTGAGACCAGCCAATCGCCGTTGAGTCCGTGCACCCAATTGTCGTAGCGCACCCTCATGAAATCGGGATGGAACTCAAGTTCCTTGCCGCGTTCTATGAGCTGGGCGTTCAGTGCTGCATCGGTGCCGCCGTTGCGGAGGTACCACTGACGTGAAGTGACGATTTCCAAGGGTTTGTCGCCCTTTTCGTAGAAATTCGTCATACGCTTGGTCGGTGTGGGCTCCCCATCCAGGTCTCCGGACTCGCGCAGGGCATCCACGATGATCTTTCGTGCGGAAAAGACCGTTTTGCCTTCGGTTTGCTCGAATATCGAGCGTCCTGCCTCATCCGTGATCCACTCCGGGACGTTCATCACGATGCGTCCGTTGCGTTGGATGATGGACCTGGTGGGCAGGTGGAGTTCCCTCCACCATTGCACGTCGGTGATGTCGCCGAAGGTGCAGCACATCGCGATGCCGGCGCCTTTCTCCATTTCGGCCGCAGGATGGGCGAGGATGGGAACCTCGACGTGGAACAGCGGTGAATATACCGTTTCGCCGAAATGTGCCTTGTATCGGTCGTCGTCGGGGTGCGCGATGAGTGCGCCGCAAGCAGCCAGCAGTTCGGGTCGTGTGGTCTCGATGTACAGCGGCGTTCCGTCCGCGAAGCGGAAGGCGATTTTGTGGTAGAAACCGGGGTATTCACGCGATTCCAGTTCTGCCTGGGCTACTGCGGTCTGGAACGTCACGTCCCACAGTCCGGGTGCTTCCTGCTGGTATGCCTCGCCGCGGGCAAGGTTGCGCAGGAATGCCTTCTGCGCAACGCGACGAGGGTGTTCGCCGATGGTGTGGTAGGTCTGTTTCCAGTCCACGGAAAGTCCAAGGGACTTCCAGAGTGCCTCGAAGAGTTTTTCGTCTTCGCCCGTAAGGCGTTCGCACAGTTCGATGAAGTTCTGCCGGGAGACGGGAACCTGGTCGCGGGCTTCGATTTTCTTGCCCTCGGTGCCTTCGAAAGGAGGTTTGAATTCAGGATCGTATCTGAGCGAGGTATCGACCCGCACCCCGTAATAATTCTGCACACGACGTTCCGTCGGCAGTCCGTTGTCGTCCCAGCCCATCGGGTAGAAGACGTCGAATCCCTGCATGCGCTTGAATCTGGCGATGACATCGGTGTGAGTGTAGGAGAACACATGTCCCACGTGCAGATGACCCGACACCGTTGGCGGAGGTGTGTCGATGGAGTAGACGCCGCTACGTTCCGCGGTGTTGCGGAAACGGTATGTTCCCTTCTCCTCCCATTGCTTGCACCACTTGTCTTCCAAGCCATCCACACCCACGTGGTCGGGTAATGCAGTCAGGCTCGCCTGTATGCTTTCAGTGTTCTCGCTCATAGCGTCCAAGTTTATGAATCCAGCGTGACATGTTCGGCGCGGACAACCTCGGCATCAGAGGCGTCGCAGAGTCATGTGGGATTTGTCATCGTTTCCTGAGCCGCCGCATGTCGCTTAGCAATGCGTCGCCAGTGCAGAAGAGAGGACGTACGAGCTCCTTCACAAGGCAGTATGGGGGAGCCGGTTATTCGACTGGAAAACTGATAAGGGATGTCTGTCGCGGGCGAAGCAGCGAGCAAGTCAGACCTTGTCTTGGGTGTTGAGAGGCCTGGTTATTCCTTCGAGATATTCCAGAGAGGGAGGTATGTGGTGGTCATGTTGGTGGGAACGCCCTTGAGATTCCTGCTGTAGGCAGTCACCGGCACCTTCATGTACAGCCAATCGGCAGGTGCACCCTGGCTGACGGCCTTCGCGTATTCCTGGAGCTCCCGGGTATGGTCCGCCTCGGAGGTTGCGGCCTGCGCAAGACGGTAATGGTTCTGTGCATCCGGATTGTCGAATCTGGTGATGGATTTCGACGGGTCCGCATATTGTGCGGAGTCGGTCGCGGAGGATGTGGTGATAATCGTCATGTCGAAGGCGCGTTGCGATTCCACTCGCTGTTTCCAGTCGGCATCATTGACCATGGTCACCGTGACCGGTATTCCCCCCTTGGCCAGTTGGGCCTTGACGAGCTGTCCGAGTTGCTCGCCGTAAGAGTCCTGATAGACCAGGCGCAGGCTTCCCCCGTAATATGAGGGCGGGAAATAGGCCGCCAAGGCCGAGCCCTTGGTGATGTCCAGAGGGAATAATCCGGTGAGATCCTCGTAACCGGCGTCCAATGGAGACAACGGTCCGCCGATGGCCGCTCCCAGCCCCTGCTGCTTGCTGATGATGTCGTCGTTGTCGACAAGAAAGCGGATGGCCTGACGTAGTCGTTGATCGGACAATACCGAGCTGGTGTCGGTGTTGAATGCGAGGACCACCGCGTCTTGGCTGAGTCCCTTGGCGACGGCGAGGGAAGTATTGTTCTGCGCTGTCTGGAGTCCCGCTGCATCGAGCGGCGTCGCCACATCCACATCGCCTGATTCCAAAGCCTTCGACAACTCGCTGGCGTTGCCGTAATAGCGAAGGGTGACGTCGCCGATTTTGGGTGCCGACGCCCAATACCGGGTGTTCCGGCTTAGCGTCAGGCTTGAGCCCTTGTTCCATTGCGATACCACATACGGGCCTGAGCCTATCGCCTGCGAGGAGTAGTTGAGTTTGGCATCTTGGTCGTAGATGATTCCAGCTCTGCCGGAAAGCGTCTGCAGCAGATCGGGTGACGGTGATTTCAGCGTGATGCGCACACTGTGGTCGTCCAGCTCGTTGACTGCGCTGAGTGCCGAAAGAGCGTCGGACCCTTGAAACTTCTTGGTGATTGTCTGTTGCAGAGACCACACCACGTCCTGGGCGTTGAGTTCGTCACCGTTGCTGAATGTGACGTTGTCACTGAGATGGAAGGTGTATGTCAAACCGTTGCCGCTGACATCCCATGATTTTGCTATTGCCGCCTCGGGGGCGTTCCTGTCGTTTTTCCCGACGAGAGTCTGATAGACATTGCCCAGCAGGGCCTGCGTAATCGCCGGCTCCTGTTCGCTTCGAATATCCAGCGATTGCGGTGCGTCGAGAACCCCCACGGATATGCTCTCCTGCGAGGTCAGGGGATTGCTGACCAGTGGCAGGCGGTGGTTGAACGTCGACCAGACAATCCATGCGATTGACCCCAACACCACAAGCGTCACAAGGAAGATGATGCCGGATTTCCACGACCGTTGTTCTTTCCTCTGCATATCGCCGAGTCTATAGGATGGGCTGTCCTACGTTGTGGGAGTGATTTCTGCGCTGGGGCAGGTGTCTGCCAAGGGGCAACGGCTGCATTCGGGCTTTCTGGCATGGCATACGGCACGCCCATGGAGTATGAGCCTGTGCGAAAGGTCGGTCCATGTCTCCGGAGGAAAGTACGAAGTGATTTCATGCTCGATGTGTACAGGGTCGGGATGCGGCGACTTCCAATCCTCCCTCCACCGCAGTCTGCGGGTGAGGCGGATCACATGCGTGTCAACGGGGAATCCGGGAATCCTGAAGGCGTTGCCCAGCACCACATTCGCCGTTTTCCTCCCGACTCCGGGCAGACTGGTCAGTTCATCCATGGTGTGGGGGACCACAGAGTCGAAGCGGGTCACCAGGGCGGCGCCGAGACCGATGAGATGCTTCGCTTTGGCGTGGTAGAAGCCGGTCGAGTGGATGATGTCCTCAAGCTGCGAGGGGTTTGCCGCCGCCAGCGCCTCAGCCGTCGGATAGGTATCGAAGAGCTCCGGTGTGACCATATTGACGCGCACATCCGTGGTTTGCGCGCTGAGCACCGTGGCGACCAGCAGCTCCAGAGGAGATGAGAAGTCTAGCGCGCATCGCGGCGCGGGGTACAGCATGCAGAGTTTCTCGTATTCCTCATGCATGCGTTCAAGGCGGTGGGCTTTGCTTTCCTTCGCCATGGTTAGGATCGCTTCGTGAGATGCGTGCAGTCAGGTTGCGAGCAGGCTGAGGAGCTTGCCAATCCGCACGGCTTGAATGCACACGGTTCCAATGTACACAGTGCCAACCCGCGCAGGGCACGTCTATTCATGGGTATCCGCGTCACCGTCGGGCAGGGATGCGATTGCCTGCGCGCGTGCCACGTCCTCTTGAAGGTCGCCTTCGGGTGGATCGAAACGGTATCCGACATTGCGGACCGTTCCAATCAGATGTTCATATTCGCCGCCAAGTTTGGCCCGAAGACGTCGGATATGCACATCAACGGTACGCGTGCCCCCGTAGTAATCGTATCCCCAAACCTCTTGCAGCAGTTGGGCGCGGGTGAACACCCGGCTGGGATGCTGGACCAGATATTTCAGGAGTTCGAATTCCTTGTACGCCAAGTCAATCGGGCGTCCATGGAGACTTGCCGTGTATCCGTTGGTATCGACCACGAGATCGCCGGATCTGATCTGTCCGTCCAGACCTTCTATTGCCGTGTTCGCCTGAGTGGCATTGTCGGCGGCAGCGTTGCCGCGCTCGGAAACCAGGCGCAGCCGGGCCTCAACCTCTGCCGGGGATGCCGAGGACACCACGACGTCACTCACACCCCATTGTGAATTGACGACCGTGAAACCACCTTCGGTCAGCACGAGCATGATCGGAGTGGATAATCCGGAGGCATGAATGAGACGGCACAAGGTCTTCGCCGTCGCCAGATCATCGCGGGCGTCGAGAAAGAGGATGGTGTTCTCAGGCATTTTCACGAGGGAGGCCGCATCCATCGGCAGCACGCGTACACGGTGAGAAAGCAGCGCTAGTGAAGGCAACACGGTTGCAGGATCACCCGCAAACGTCATCAACGTCAAGTCGGTCACGCCGGTTCCCCTTTGATATAAGGTCTGATAGCAGACAATGTTGTGTTTCATTGTACAGTCGCGGAGATGATTGCTTTATTTTGTAATAGGAGTTGTGGACACTTCGCGCTAAATTGAGTTCTGGCGGTTCTTAGGCCGGAGCGTGGCATGGCCTTCGTGAGATCAAAGGATGTGGTTATGAGCGAAAAAGACGTGCGAGGACCCAGGCCCGAGGATTCGGGCAGAGGCAAAGGGGTCATTGGTGTTCAGCTCATTGCATATTCGATGCTGCTGCTTTCGGGATTGGCCGTGTCTCTCTGGCCGGTACCCGCCGTCATCCTGTGCTGGATTATCGTCGTGGGTGCGGCCATGTTGGGCGCGCTGTTGTTCTGGTGGCCCTTTGACGACACGGTGACCACAAGTCTTGTGGAACGGGGTGTATCCGGGGTGACCGGTCTATGCGCCTTCGTGGCTTCGGCCGTGGTGGTGCCTCGTCTGGTCATGGAAGTCGATGCAGGGAGCGAGTCGAGAGCTTCTCTTACCTCATGGGCTGTGGTCTTCGGCACCTTGGTCACTGTACTGGTCATCATCGCGTTCATCACGCAGATGCTGCGCCGTGTGCGCTCGCATCTCATCCGTTCGCTGTCGCATGCCGTGTTCGGAGGCATCGCCTGCGTGAGCGCCGCCGGCTGGTCGTTCCTGCCGTTGCTCATCGGCATAGCCAAATCCGCGGGCGGAGTGAAGCATGTGGTGGGTTTCGTGCTGGTTGTGCTGGTGGTGCTCGTGATTCTGCTGTCCCTGGGGGCTGCTGCATCATCATGGTGGAACGAGGACACCGCGAAGGAAGCTTATGCGCGGGTGGGTATCGGTCTGCTGCCTGTCATGGTCGGAGGAATAGCCGTCTACATGGCGACTTTGGCGACGTATTTCCTCGTGTTCTAGGGGAATTCCGCTTCTCAGGTTTTAGCGTGTAAGTCGTCGCTATGATAACTGCACTAAAAGGATAGCTTTTCCGAGAAATTGCTGCCAAAAGCTGTCCTTTTAGTGCAGTTATCTATTCTCAATGAGAGCAAAGTGAGGCGCAGTGCCTGGCGGCGCGAGGCCCTGGTGACCGCGTGGCCGTTCGGGAATCCATACGAGATGAGGCCCGCAACCTCATTGTTGCGGGCCTCATCAACGGTGTATCGTGCCTCAGCGTTCCGATTCCGACAGACGCACGACGGCCTTCTGAATTTCCGTCTCAGCTGCTGCCGCATCCGTCCAGAAGTCTCCTGGCATGACTTCCTTTCCTGGCTCAAGCGCCTTGTACTGCTCGAAGAAGTGCTTGATTTCGGCCTTGTGGAAATCAGAGACGTCGGCGATGTCCTTGATGTCGTCGAAACGTACGTCGGCAGGTACGCACAGCACCTTGTCGTCACCGCCCGCTTCATCGACCATATGATACAGACCGACTGCGCGGCACTCGATGACGCATCCCGGGAATACCGAATTCGGAATCATCACCAAGGCGTCCAGCGGATCGCCGTCCTCTCCGAGAGTGCCTTCGATATATCCGTAGTCATCCGGATATCCCATGGAGGTGAAGAGCGTACGGTCCAGCTTGATGCGGCCGCTGTCGTGATCGACCTCGTACTTATTGCGTGAGCCCCTTGGAATTTCAACGACCACATCGAATGTTTCAGCCATGTTGTCTCCTTGACGTTAATGGGTTGATGCCTTGACTACAACCACAATACCCGCTGTCCGAGAAGGCGGCGGGTATGGGTTCCGAAGTCGTCGAGCGGTGGCGTGCATCACCCCTTGGGGGCTTTCACTGTGAGGTTTTCACGGTGAGGATATGCGCCACGTCCGCCCATGGCGCCAACGAGACGTAGTCGTCCCCATTCCATACGAATTCGCGCCCGCTCAGCTCGTCGTGCATCGGCAGGCCTTCTCCGGGTGCGTAGCCGAAGTCGGCGGGATTCCAGTGCACGCCGGAAGCATGGGCATTATGTCCGTCTAGGTTTACGACCACGATGATGGTGTCTGCATCATGTGATTCCGTGAAATCTGCGCTGGTGTGCCTTGCGAAGGCGATGATTGAGGGGTCGTCCGTGCCGAGGATGCTGAGATTGTGGTACCCCTGGCAACTCGGGTGGCCGCGCCGTATGTCATTGAGGGTGCGCAACAGTCCGGAAATGCCGATGCGTTCGGCATTCGCCCAGTCACGAAGCTTGATTTCGTACTTCTCGTTGTCTATCTGTTCTTCGAATCCCGGGCGCTGTCTGTTTTCTATCAGCTCGAATCCGTTGTAGATTCCCCAGCTCGCCGAGCCCATCGAAGCCAGCACCGCACGTACCGCGTGACCGGCTATGCCGTTGTCGCGCAGATAGTCGGTGAGGATATCGGGGGTCGTAGGCCAGAAGGAATTGTGTTGGTAGTAGGCCGTATCGCCGTTGGTCAAGGTCAGATACTCCGCCAGTTCCTCTTTGGTGTTCCGCCACGGGAAATAGCAGTGTGATTGCGTGAATCCGACATAGCTCAGTGCCAGCATCATGCCGGGACGGGTGAAGGCTTCGGCAAGGAACAGTATTTCGGGGTGACGTTTGTTGATGGCCTTGATGACATCCTGCCAGAAGCGGACCGGCTTGGTGTGAGGATTGTCGATTCTGAACGCCGTGACACCGGCGCCGATCCAGAGTTCCAGTATTCTGATGACTTCGCGCTCGATACCGGGCATGTCCTCGTCGAAATCTATGGGGTAGATGTCCTGGTATTTCTTGGGCGGATTCTCGGCGAAGGCGATGCTGCCGTCGGCTTTGTGACGGAACCAGTTCGGATGCTCCTTCACCCAGGGGTGGTCGGGAGAGCATTGCAGCGCGAAGTCCAAGGCGATTTCCAAGCCCAGCTTGTGGGCGGTGTCGCAGAAGTCACGGAAATCGTCCATCGTGCCCAGAAGAGGATCGACGGTGTCGTGGCCGCCGAGTGCGGAACCGATGCCGAATGGCGAGCCCGGGTCATATGGTCCGGCGATGAGCGCATTGTTTCTGCCCTTGCGATTGGTCTGCCCGATAGGGAATATCGGGGGCAGATAGACGATATCGAAGCCTTCTTCCTTGGCTCTGTTCAGACCGCTCGTCGCCGTAGCGAAGGTGCCCTGCACGATGTGGTGGGTCTGCGGGTCCAGATATGCGCCTTCCGAACGTGGGAAGAATTGGTACCACGATGCGAAGCTCGACTTGGGGCGTTGCACGAGTATGGCTTTCGGCCTGCTCGGCGAAATGTCGCTTCGCAGCGGATTGCTCTGATGCAGACGCTGTATCTCGGCCGTATTCGCTGCCGCGAAACGTTCTGAGATGTCCAACGTGATATCGGCAAGTGTGTCGGCTGCCTTGAGCAGCGTCTTCTTTGCCCGCGCTCCCAGACCGGCATCGTCGTCCGTGGCCCAGGCGGTGAGGATGCGTGCGCCTTCGTCCAAGGCATTGGCGATGTCGTCATTGACTTCGACCTTGATTGTTGCGTCGTGGAGCCATAGTGCGAAGCTGTCACGCCATCCTTCGATGGTGACCGTCCACAATCCCAGTTGACGGCGTATGGATGAGAAGCCCCGTTCCCAGGGGTTGACGTCGCTGTGTCGTCCGGCCTGGAGCTGCCCCGACCAGCGGTCGAGTCCGGCGTTGAGACATGTCATTTTTCGGCGTTGCACCACTCGACCCTGCGGGTTCCGCAGGACGGCGGTGGCCCCGACCTTCGCGCGGCCTTCGACGAAAACCTGGGCGCTGACGGTGATGGTCTCTCCCAGCTCCACCCTTGCAGGGAAGCAGTCGTCCTCTTGCGAGGGAGTGACGTCGAGGATGTTCACGCGGCCGAACAGTGGTGGCTCCGTGTTGTCCGCCTGT
The DNA here is from genome assembly GCF_000738005.1 of Bifidobacterium crudilactis. Lineage (NCBI taxonomy): Bacteria > Bacillati > Actinomycetota > Actinomycetes > Bifidobacteriales > Bifidobacteriaceae > Bifidobacterium > Bifidobacterium crudilactis. Next base: position 490,831 of record NZ_JHAL01000001.1, read on the forward strand.
GCTTTCCGCGTGCGTTGTGCCGCGTTTTTCGAAACCTTGCCGGTTTTCGAGTTTTTCGTCGATGATGTGCCGGATGTCTTGGGCTGAGCTGCGCGTGCCCCGCTGCGTTGTGGTGCTGTCATATACCCATTGTATGGAGCTTTCGAGGTTTTGTCCGCAACCGTTTTACGGATTGTCCACTTTTCCCGGCTGCCGAGCTCGTTGGTGCACACCCGGAGGCTTCGCATGGATGACGGGCCGGTCCGTGAAAAGCTCGTGCTTCGTAAAGAACACGGACAGGCGAGAAGGAGTAAGTGATGAGTGCTCACGGTTTTCATAGACGGGCTGTGCCACTGGTGGTGTTGGCGCTAAGTCTCATGCTGATGGTGCTGACGGTGCCGTCGTCGCAGGCCGCGGAAGGACTTGTGCGGGCCCAGGACCAGCTGTCGCTTGCCTACACTCATCGCTCGGCTGAGCATCGAATAGGACCCTTGGTGGTCGATGCTCAGGGAAGGCGAGGGTATTGCATGGAAACGGATTTGCCCGCGGAATTATGGTACGGGGATGTCGAAGCCATCGGAGATTCCGAGGACTCCCGTGCGATCGCCTACCTCGCCGAGCGGTATCGCAGTAGTGATGATGCCCTGATTCAGGCTGCGGTGGCCGTCCTGGTGCACGACTATTTCGATTTGCGTATGCCGGATTGGTTGAGCCGTCGAAGCAGCCTGTCGGCGCAACGTCCCGACATCATCCAGAAGGCCGAGGAATTGTGGGCACAGGCCCGGACGGCCATTCCCATCGATGCTCGGAGCTCGGTTGGCTTCACGGAGGCGAAACGTCGTGGATTCGTGGAAGTGCATATCATCAACCCACAGGGAACTGCGGTGGCGGATGTCCCCTACGAGGCGCGGCTGATAGGGCCGGCCGTGTTCGCCGCCAACGGGAAGAGCGACATTGCCGGCGTATCGCATGCGGATGGCTCCCGGCTGGATTGGGTCGCCACCGGCGACGGTCCGGTTCGTGTGGCCTTGGACTACGAATATCAGGGGGTCGAGCGGCTGGTCAGCGCTCAGGATTACCTGCGTAGCTCCGGTGCTCATCGAGCGGCAATCAAGGAACAGGAGATAGAGGTTCGCAAATCGTTCTCCCCGGTGCTGACCTCGCGGGTGCCTCAGCAGGTGCTTGACGGAGGCGAGGGGGTTGAGGATACCGTCAACTCGGATGTCGTGGAGGGGGACGTCTGGGCTGCAGGCGTCAGTTTGAAGGCGCAGGGGTATTTTTTCGAGGGATTGACGGTCGCGGACCTCTCCGAAGAGGTGTTCGCAGGGGGCGGCGATACTTCGGCTGCGGCCCTCGAAGCCTTGGCGGGAAAGGGTTTGCGTCATGCAGCCAGTTCGGAGATAGAGTTTACGGATGCAGGGCAGAGTTTCACGGTCGCGGCGTATCTGGACGATGCGCGAACGCAGCGGTATGCCCTGCCGACGACCGGAGGATTCGGCAGTTGGATTTGGGTCATTGCCCGCGATGAGCAGGACGATGAGAGCAAAGGGTATCTGGAGGGCGACTATGCCACCGCCTTTCCCGATGCGTTGGAGACCGTGTCGGGCAGGTCGCAGGTACTGGTCGACTCGAGTGTAACGGAGCATACCGCGTCACGGGGCAGTGTGCTCAGCGACACCATCACCGTGACGGGTTTTCCTGCTGACCATGGGGAGTTCAAGGGAAATCCCGATTTCGGATTCGCGTCGGATAACGCGGTCGCCAGGGTGAGACTGCTGTGGTCGGGAGACGCCGAGGATGCCCGGAACGATATCTTGTACGAACCGGCAACGCAGACCCCGCCTGAGGGGGACGAACACCATAAGGTGGTCGGCACATGGGAATACCCGGCAAGGAACGGTGTCTTCAAAATAGGTGGCGGCGCGCCCGACGTCCATGGGATGCCGGTGAATATCGTCGCGGACGTCCACGGGTATTACGTCTTCATCTACGAATTCCATGGAGATGACCGTGCCTCCCCGGTGGCTAGCTCCTACATGGATGCCTGGGAACGGGTACGGGTTCTTGAAGATTCGCCACCTCCTGCGGCAACTTTGACGACGAAGGCCAGCCCGGGGAAAGCGAATGTCGGAGATGAATGCATCGATACGGCAGAGATACGGGGCAGGGTCGAGGATGGCTCGTATGTGACCTTCACCGCCTACGGCGCGACTTCTGAGCACACGATGCCTGATCTGCTGCGACCTTTGCTGCAGGAGGAGCGGGTGGCTCTCGAAGCGGATTCGGCAGAGCAGGACGCGAGCAGTCCGGGCGTTCGTGCCGAGCAGGCAGGGGCCGTGTTCTGGAAGGCGACGCTCTGGGGGCCTGACGGCAATATCATCGACGCCCATCATCTCGGCGCGGCTGGCGAGGTGACGACGGTTTCGTCGCTTCCGCAGAGTGCCGCAGCGGAGCGGCAACCGGGCACTGAGCGCTTGGCGGACACAGGATCGGGTGTTGTTGCGAGATTCGCATTGCTGTCGTTGACGCTTGTGGGATTTGCGGTGGCTCTTCATCTGGTGGCTTCGTCGCACTGAGCGGAGTGCCGAGGGTTCTGGCCACGGCGATGTGTGACTGCCGTCTCGTACAGAAGACCACAACGGGCTGTGCCCTCGGAATAGCTCATCCCGAGGGCACAGCCCGTTGTGGTTGTATCGGTGATTCAGTTTTCGTTCTTATGGTGCATGCTGTAGGAGATGCCTCCGGCAGCAAGCAGCAGCAGGGTCACGGCGATAACGGAAGCCATGCTGACTCCGGTGCTTGCCAGCACCTTTTGAGCCGGTTGATGCTTGTCTGTCGTGCCGTTCGCATTCTGCGATGCGGGGGGTCCGCCTTGGTCTTTGCCGCCTGGTGTGGTACCGCTCCCGCCGTCCTCGCCTCCCGGGTTGTCGGTATCCTGCTGTGCGAAGGTCACGAAGGGCAGCACCACCTGCTGCTTCTTCAGACTCATCAGATCGGCCTGACTCTGGCTGCCCGAGATGATATCAATCGCGTTGCTGTCCGTGGTTACGCTGTCATGAGCCGGAGTGTCGGCAACGTTACCCAGGCCGCCGCCGAAACGGTAGTTATGCACGAAGCTCGGGCAGGAATTCAACCCGTCCCAGCAGTCCTTGCTGAATACGGGACGGACGTTGCCGATGCCTTCGGAGTCTTCTGCGCTGCTGAATATCGCGACCTGATATCCGGTGTTGCCCAGATCGATTCCGGTGAGTGCGTCAGACGGCACGGAGGCGACGATGGCGTTTCCTTGAACGACACTGAGGTCGACATCGGCGGATTTGCTGGGTTCGTTGCCGGGCTCATATACTCCGCTGCCATATCGTGCGCCGTTGTTCCTTCCGTCGGCGACTATGGCTTTCTGCCAGGCACCCTCGGTGAAGGTGTTGGTCCCCGGTAGTTCCGCCGTCGCAGCTGCGGTGGAACGCGCCTTCGACGACGATGCCTTCCCCAGATAGATGTTCAGCCTCTGGGTGCTCATGCCGTTGCCGCCCCATGCGTTCGTGATGCCGCCGTCCACGGTGGTGACGAAGCGGATGTTGCCCCCGTCCCGATATACGGAGAAGGTGCGGAGATCGAAGCTGCCCTTGTTGAATGCGCTGTCGCTCGGATACACGTAGCTTCCGGGCCCGTTGTCATCGCCCTTGGGGTCGTTCAGGCTTCCCACGAGTGTGCCGAAAGCATAGACCTTGTATCGTTTGACGGTCATTACTTGGTTGTCGCCGACTGCGGTGACGCGTACGGTATTCGATACATTCGGCAGGTTGACGGTGGTGCTGAATGCTCCGTTCGTCACAGGCACTTCGGAATAGTCTCCGTCGTTGACGGAAATTCGCACGCTGGCGGCATTGCTCTTTCCTGAAACCGGCAGGTCGCGCTTGGCTGCGGTCTCCCCGTCGTTGATACCGGACAGCTCCAGGGTGGGGGCATCGCCAGTGGCCTGTCCATCGGCTGTGGCGTCCCAGTTATCCCACAGACCTGCGTCGAAGTTCAGGCGGCCGAGTTCAGTGGATGACCAGTTGTCTCCCGACTTGATGATGGACGTTCCGCCCACCGTGTAGTTGTGCAGCAGCAAACCCTTACGGTCGGTGCTCTGGTTGCCGATGGAGACGGGTTTGCCGTCGGAATCGGTGAATGCCTTGAACAGGCTTTCCTGGGCACTCTGATTGAGTTTGTTCCATGAGTCGACGTGGAATCCGTTGATGGTGATGCTCTGGGTGTTCTGCATGGCGAAAATACGAATGCCGCAATTGACCATGCCTTCCACATTGGTGTTGGTGAAGGTCAGATTGCTGAAGTTCTTGCCGGTGTCTGCGGTGTTGGTGGCGCCCATGTCCAGATACGAGGACGAGGAATTGAACACGCAGGTGTTGTATTTCTGGTCGTTCCAATACATGCGGTTGTGGATCACATCGGTGTTGGAGACGGCGACGTTGTCGACGTTGCGAGAGGTCCAGCCCCACTGGAACACGGGTCCGTTCTCGTTCTTCCAGATGACGGTGTTGTCCACTTTCACGTTCGAGTGATAGAGCTTGATGACGTCGTCGTTGGAATGGAAGAAGGAGTTGCGCAGCGTGCTGCCCTTGTACATTTCCAGACCGTCGGTCTGCCAGTACCAGCCGCCTATCTGCTGGTAGTTGTTCACCGTCATGGCGAAGGGGCCGTCCTCGTCGCCGTACATCACGAAGGTGTGGTACGGGGGAGAGGCGACCGTCACGCCCTGCAGGTCGAGCGTCTGCGGGGAGCCGGTGGACTCGAATTGCAGCATCTTCACGCATGAGCTGTGGCAGTCGGATTTGTCGGCGGACAGATGGTTGTAGCCGTCTGCGGTATCTGCCTCATAGACGTACTGTTCACCTGAGAGCACGCCGTAGCCGGTGACTTTGAAGCTGTCGCCGGTGGAGAGGAATTCGAATGCACCCTTGACGTAGGCACCTGGAGCGAGATACACCCACTTGATGTTTTTCGGCAGTTGCGCACGATACTTGGACCCCATCCAGTAGGTACCTGGGTCAAAGTACAGGGTATCGATGCTGGAATCGATTGTGTCCAGTCCGCTCATGTCTTTTTGTGTCACGTGTTTGACATTGGAGGCACTCGCGTCGGGTATGTGTTGACTTGCCGAGCCGCCGGTCAGCAGGGGCTGGGCGAATACCAGCATGGCGTTACGCGGCTCGGTGCTGACGGCCTGCCCGCTGGCGGCATCGGTGGTGAGCGCTCCGGAGCCTCCAGAGTTGTCGTTGTACGAAGTGATGAGCTGAGGGTCGAATTCTACCGAGAATCGGTATCCTGCGTCGCTGTATGGAACCTTGATGCGTACGGTGTTGTTGCCGATAAGCGTCTTCTCGAAGTTGTCGCTGGTCGGCCGAATGGTGACCTGATCCGCCGAGCTGATGGTCTGACCGGTGTCCAGCGTCACATCCACGTATGCATCTGCGGAATACTCGAAGGTGGACCAGGACATCGACATTCCTGCTTGAGATGAGAACTCGGCGCCGTCCTGTTCGGTATAGTCGATTTTCCCGTTGCCGTTGCGAGGCACGCTCATGTAGGTGAACGATTTGTACGACTCGTCGGGACTGGATGCGCTGGCGACCTGGGTCGTGTAAAACGGTGACTCCCTCACCGTATCGTCTGCGATGCTGTCAGATGTTTTCTTGGCGTTATCGTGCCACCAGGTGTGCAGGCTTTCGGTATCTGCGACCTGGGTGGCTGATTTTGCGGCCACGTTCTTCTGGGTTGTCGACCCTGCAGTCGGTTCGGCGGCTGTCGCCGTGATGACCGAGCTGCCGAGCATCATGAGTGCTGCGCCGATGGCGGTCAAAGCGATGAGCGAACGTCGCGAAGATGACCGATGGCGTGTAAGTTTCCCCCACTGGGCGTGCATTGAATCTCCTTCTGGTGTTCTTCTATAATCCCCGTTGATCAGTATGCCCTAGTCGCATCGTTGCGGGGCACGAAAACAAGTGTAATGTATTGAATCTTTTGCGCAAGTTTCCAGTGGTTTGCATCCAGAACGGCGAGTCAATCCCTGAACTGGGGGCAGAACATAGGGTCTTCGTGTCGTAGCGACAACGGGAGCGACCTCAGGGATAGCGGATGTCGAGGAAGGATTTCAGCGACTGCTGCAGCGTCCGGTGGACTCGCGAACGATGAGTTCGGGTTCGAAGAGGAGCACATCGCGTCGATTCGCCAGTTTCTTGTTGTCCATCATGGCCATCAGCCCATTAACGGTGGATTGGCAAATTTTATCCACTGGCTGCCGGACCGTGGTCAAGGATGGGGACATGTACCTCATGGCAGGTGAATCGTCATATCCGGTGACGGAAATGTCTTTCGGAATGCTCAGGCCAAGAGAGCTGGTCGCCTTCACGGCACCCAGGGCGAGTTGGTCGCTTGCACAGGCGATTGCGGTGGCACCGCGCTCGATGAGAGCGCGCGCGGCCATTTGTCCTGATTCGACGCCGTATGTGGTCCATGCGGTCATCTCTTCATTGTGCAGTATGTGCTCATCGAGGAAGAACTGTTGCGCGGCCTGGTATTTCAGGATGGTCGGATAGTGGTTTTTATCGCCCAGCAACAGTCCGATATTTCGGTGACCGAGGTCTCTCAGATGGCGCAGGGCCATGGTCATGGCGGTCTTGTCATCGGTTCCGGCGTAGAGACCGTTCATGTCTCGTGCCGCTCCGTTCAGGAATGCGGACGGGATGTTCCTCTCACTCAGGGACCGGTAGGTGCTGAGACCTGTGTCCTTCGTGTCGTATTTGCCGGCAAGGAAGATTGCCGCAGACAGGGGTTGGTTCTGGAGCATGGCAAGATAGCCGTCTTCGGAGGTTCCTGAGGGCGTGTATGTGCATACGATGACCAGGAATCCGCGCTGTGCGAGCAACGTGGTGAGCGATGTGATGTATTCGGGAAAGATGGGGTTGGACAGATCCGGTGTGATGATGGCCACCAGCCGTGTGCCATTGCGCTGGAGTCTTTCCAACGGCATTCCGAGAGACGTTATGGCTTCGAGCACATTGTCGCGTGAGTCGTCGGAGACTCCCGGTTTGGCGTTGATGACGCGGGAAACCGTCGCCTGGCTGACGCCTGCTTTGGCTGCTATGTCTGCGAGTCTTGTTGCCACTGTTGGTGCTCCGATCCAAATGACTGCTTCGTCCATTGTGCCGCAGGGCGGGTATAAGGCATTCATTCTAATGAAAGAAACTGCAAGAGTTGCGAAAGAATTGCAATGGGTTTACACTTTCAAATGCCTGAGATGGTGGATTCCATGCAGGCAGCAACTATGGCGTTGCACATGGATCGAAGATCAAGGAGGAGACTTCGCATGGTGAAGAAGAGCGTGATGTGGAAGGCCGGGGCTATGGCGTGCGTCGCTGTACTGGCGCTTTCCGCTTGCGGTGGCGGCAACGATTCCGCCACTACCAAAGACGGCAAGCCAATCGTGACCGTTCAGATCGTCAAGGACGCACGAGCTGAGAAAATGGCGAAAATGGGCTGGACCAAGGATCTTGAGAAAGCCTGTGATTGCTCCATTCAGTGGCAGGAAGTCGCGAGCTCGTCCTGGGATCAGCAGAAGCAGGCCTCGCTGGCTGCAGGTGAGGTCGCTGATGTGACCATCAGCGGTTTCGGATCTGGCGATATGGGCCAGTATGGCAGCCTGTTCATGGACCTCAAGCCGGAACTCAAGAGCATGCCCAACCTTTCCAAGCTGTTCAAGGCCGAGCCGTATTCACAGGTCATCTCAACCACGACCGACGGAAAGATTCTCGGTTCCCCCACCGTCGCCCGCCCTGTGACCGCACGAACCAGCAATCACATGTTCATCAACAAGCAGTGGCTCGACAAGCTTGGTCTCCAGGTGCCCACCACCTGGGGTGAGCTCGAAACCGTGCTCAAGGCCTTCAAGACGCAGGACCCCAACGGCAATGGCAAGGCCGACGAGATTCCGATGGACTTCAACTCCCCGGGAACCGGTGGTTTCGGGCTGTTCCAGCCGAACGTGCTTCTTGCAAGCGCCGGCATCACCGTTCCAAACGGAGCATTGGGCATGTACGTCAAGGACGGCAAGGTCCAGAATTATCTGACTGACCCGAATTACAAGGAGCTGATTTCCTACCTGCACAATCTCTGGTCGGATGGGGTCATCTCGTCGGAAGCATTCACGCATGACTGGTCGAAGTATACCGGCACCGCAAAGGGCAACGGCACGACAGCGACCGTCGGTTTCACATGGATGTGGACGCCTTCCGATATCTTCGGACCTCAGCTCGCCAGCCAGTATGTGACCATCCCCTCGCTCAAGATGGATGCCAACCAGACCGAAACGCCTGTGTGGGCATATAACGGTGACGATCTCGCGTATCAGGCCGATAGGGCAGTGGTATCCGCCAAGGTGAAGAACAAGGAAGCCGCACTCAAGTTGGTCGACGCCTTCTACAGCCCTGACATTTCGATCCAAGCTCGTTACGGTTCCTTCGGGACCGCAGTCAAGCGCAATGCCGAGAACGATTACAAGGTGCTCGACCCTCCCGCGGATCACAACGGCGCATCCGACTGGCAGTTCTATCAGTCGCTGGCAGACGGTGCCCCGGGCTGGATCAGCGAGGACATGAAGCTTGACCTGCCTTCCGCACATACCGAAGTCAAGCCGGTCGATGCGGTGTACGACAACGATTACAAGAACGTCGACTTCAACAAGGACGTCCTGTATGCGAACATGCCGATGACGCCGGAGCAGACCTCCACCTTGAACGCCAACAACACCGGTATCACCCAGGGCGCGATGAGCAAGTTCGCACAGTGGGTCACCAAGGGTGGAGTCGACAACGAATGGGATGCATACGTCGCCAATCTGAAGAAGAACAAGCTCGACGAGAACATCAAGCTTGAACAGCAGATCTACGACAGCTTCAAGAAGAACATGGACACCATCGGAGTCAACCTCAACAGCACGAACTGAGGTTGCGGTTTCTCATCCCGGGAAGGTCTCATGGCGAGACCGTCCCGGGATGAGTTCCGATGAGTATGAGCAATGCCGCCCGAAGAACATTCGTGCGGCATATCAATGAGAGCAAAGAAGAGCAGTCATGACCACTAAGCAACGTCAGCTCATTCCTGACGACGTACACACCAATGGCGCGACACCTAATCCCTGGTGGTCGAATGCGGTCGTGTATCAGATATATCCGCGTTCGTTCCAGGACAGCGACAATGACGGCTTCGGTGACCTCAAGGGCATCGCATCCCGTCTCGAGTATCTGGCGCAGTTGGGGATTGACGCAATATGGCTGAGCCCTGTCTATCGTTCGCCCCAGGATGACAACGGATACGATATTTCCGATTATCGCGATATCGATCCGATGTTCGGGACGTTGGACGATATGGACATGCTGCTCTCCGAGGCGCATGCCTTCGGCATCAAGATCATCATGGACCTGGTGGTGAATCACACCTCCGACGAGCACGCATGGTTCCAGGCTTCGCGTGACCGCAACAGCGAATACGCGGACTGGTACTGGTGGCGTCCGGCACGCAAGGGATGCGAGCCCGGGACTCCCGGCGCGGAGCCGAATCGATGGGGCGGCACCTTCGGTGGTTCCGCATGGCAGTACGATCCTCAACGAGGCGAATATTATCTGCACACATTCTCGAAGAAACAGCCCGACCTGAATTGGGAGAACCCCTCGGTTCGTCATGCGGTATACGACATGATGAACTGGTGGCTTGACCGAGGCGTTGACGGTTTCCGCATGGATGTCATCACCTTGATCTCCAAACGTATTGATGAGCAAGGAAAGCTTCCGGGAGAAGATGGCGGAGCGATTGCCGACGAGGAGGCTGGCGAGGAAGGATATTCCAGCCCGTGGCCTTTCAGTATGGACGGTCCCAGACTCGATGAGTATCTCCAGGAAATGAGGCGAGAGGTCTTTGCGGGTCGTAAGGGTCACCTCACCGTTGGCGAAGGCCAGGGTATTTCGCCGCAGCGCAATGAATACATCACTGATCCGGAGCATGAGGAACTCGATATGCTGTTCCTGTTCGACCATGTCGGTGTGGACCAGAATGGTGCGAAATGGAATATGGAACAACTCGAGCTTCCGAAGCTTAAAGCCGCGATGGTCGAACAGCAGGAAGCGGTCAAGCATAACGGTTGGGCCAGCCTGTATTTCAACAATCACGATCAGCCGAGAGCCCTGTCACGGTGGGGAGACACATCTACCCCTGAAATGCGGGTCAAATCAGCCAAAGCGCTCGCCTTGATGCTGCATATGCATAAGGGAACTCCCTACGTGTATCAGGGTGAGGAAATCGGCATGACCAATGCGGGGTTCACCAAGCTCGAGCAATATCGCGACCTGGAATCCATCAACGCATATCACCAACGCGTGGATGAAGCTCAAGTTCAAGACGGAGCCTCCATGATGGATTCGCTGGCAAGGGTGAGCCGCGACAATTCGCGCACGCCGATGCAATGGGATGATTCGACCTACGCCGGTTTCACATCCGAGAATTCGTCGAATACGCCATGGCTTGCGGTGAACAAGAACAAAGACACCATCAATGCTGCGGATCAAAGGGACCGCCCTGATTCGGTCTTCTCCTTCTACAAGGAGCTCATCGATCTCAGGCACGGCAATGTGGTGGTCGCCGCGGGTGACTTTGCAGCTCTCGACGTGCAGGACGAGCATATCTACGCGTTCACAAGAAGCATCGGAGAGCAGCGTCTGCTGGTAGTCGTCAATGCTTCCTCGCAAGCCGCCTCTCTACCCGAGCAGACCGCTGCGCTGCTCGCTGATGCCGATGACGCGTCCCGTGTGCTCATCGCCAACGAGGATCACCAGAACATACTTCGACAGGTGGCAAGGCGAAAGCTCGAAGCCTGGTCGGCATTGGTTTACGAAATCTAGGATGGAGAAAGCTATGGGTGCAGTCAATGACGGTGGGACCGTTGTGGTTGACAACATCGAGGCGCGTCGGCATGAGCCGTTGTTCAAACGCATCGGATCGCATTTCAAACAGTATTGGCAACTATGGGTCTTGGCCTTGCCCTCAATCGTCTTCGTGGTGATATTCGCGTACGTGCCGATGTACGGTGTCCAGCTCGCTTTCCGCAAGTATGACATCACCAAAGGCATGACAGGCGGAGATTGGGTCGGGTTCCAGTACTTCGAACAGTTCTTCAACGACCCGATGTTCAAGGAAATCATACTGAACACCTTCCGCATCAGCTTGTGGACCCTGGTGATGGGCTTCATCGCCCCGATCATCCTCGCCCTGCTGATCAACCAGATCGGCAGCTCCAAGGTCAAGGGATTCGTGCAGACGATCACCTACATGCCGCACTTCATCTCGACCGTGGTTATGGTGTCGATGCTGCAGATCTTCCTCTCTCCCGGAACGGGGCTCCTCGGCCGTTTCCTCGGCAGGGAGAGTCTTATGGGCGATCCCAAGTCCTTCACCTCCATCTACTGGATTTCAGAGGTATGGCAGCACATGGGGTGGAACTGCATCATCTACCTTGCCGCACTGTCTTCCGTGGACCTGGCTTTGTACGAGGCGGCGAAGATTGACGGAGCCGGTCGCCTGCAGCTCATCAGATACGTGGATTTGCCGACGATCATGCCGACGGTCGGTGTGATGCTGATCCTCAACATGGGTTCGGTACTCGGTGTCGGCTTCGAGAAGGTCTGGCTGATGCAGAACACCTTGAACATCACCGCTTCGGAAGTCATATCGACGTATACCTACCGAATAGGCATACTCGACAACCAGTTCTCATATTCGACGGCCATCGGACTATTCAATTCCGTGGTGAACTTCGTGTTCCTGGTGATGGCAAACGCCATTGCCAAGCGCGCAAGCAACACGAGCATCTTCTAGGGAGCGAAGACATGTCATTTTTCCAACGTGGTGCCTCAACAGTACCTTCGGTGATACCGCCGAAGAGAAGCCATCGCAACGCTTCGCTGAACCGTCCCCTGAAACAGAAGAAAACGGTGTCCGATCGGGTGGTGGATGCCGTCATCGGTCTGATCATCGCCCTTATCGTGGTGGCTATTCTGTATCCACTGTGGTTCATCGTCATTGCATCGTTCTCGGACCCGACGGCTGTCGCCACCGGTCAGGTGAACCTCATACCGAAAGGTTTCAGCGTTTCCGGCTATGCCAAGATTCTGACGGATGAACGTATCTGGATCGGTTACCGGAACACGATTCTCTACACCGTGGTCGGCACGGCCGTCAATCTGGTGGTGACCATCCCCTCGGCCTTCGCCATGTCGCGTCGTGAATTCAAACCCCGCCGCATCATTATGTTCCTCTTCGCCTTCACGATGTTCTTCAGCGGCGGTCTGATTCCCAGCTACCTCTTGATGAAGCAGCTCGGACTGCTTAACAGCATGTGGGTGTTCATCCTTCCCGGTGCGTTCGGTGTGTATAACATGATCATCGCGAGATCCTTCTTCGAAGGGTCGATTCCGGAGGAACTGCGAGATTCCGCAAGGGTCGATGGAGTGTCCTATTTCGGATTCTTCTTCAAAATCGTGCTGCCTTTGTCGAGTGCGATCATCGCGGTTATCGGACTCTACTGTTTCGTGGGGCATTGGAACGACTACTTCACCGGTCTGATCTATATTCGGGACCAGGATCAGCAGCCCTTGCAGAATATTCTGCAGATGATCCTGTTGGCCAACCAGACCGATTCAGGTTCGGCGGGTATGACGGCCGCGCAGTCTCAGAACTTTGCCGACCAGATCAAGTTCGGCATCATCATCGTCTCCACGCTGCCTCTGCTGGTGATCTACCCGTTCCTGCAGAAGTACTTCAACAAGGGTGTCATGATCGGCGCAGTCAAGGGCTGATCGTCGCACCTGTGAGTTCACCGCTCCGACCTCGTCGATGTTGCGCGAGGACGGAGCGGCTTATGATTTTCCTGTCCACAAGGCGTCCGACGAAATCCGTCGGACGTCCATAACCCGAAGCATGAATCCGCCGGTCCTGACGGCAAATACGTCGGCCGCCCACAAGGCGCGTGATGCGCGCCCTCACCGATCAGAAGAAAGCAAGGGTCAATGTCTACCTTTCACAATGACAATCCTCGATATTCATTTCCGCACGGAGCGCATCCGAAGATGGATGATGCCTGTGTGATCGTCGGTGATCACTGGCGTATCGGCGTGCTTACGGAGTCCTTGATTCGATTGGAATGGTCCGAGGACGGGGCCTTCGAAGATCACTGCAGCCAAACCGTCATCAACCGGAATTTCCTATCGCAGGACTCGGTGGAGCGACGTGTCTATGACCAGGATGGTCTGCTGGTGATTGATACCCCTTACCTGCACCTCAGCTATGACCGCAGACCTTTCAGCAAGGAAGGGCTGCAGATACAGGTCAAGGGCATGGACGGTTTCAATGGCACCTGGCATTACGGTGCGTCACAGCACGCCAATCTCAAGGGAACGGCGCGAACGCTGGATGGAGCGGATGGCGCAATCGGACTGGGTGACGGGGTGATCTCCCATGACGGTTGGGCTGTGCTCGATGATTCATCGAGTAATGTTCTTGTCGCGGAAGAAGACGGCGATGCCGCCGCTTCATCGCCAAGACTCCGAGTCGCTCCGAGAAGCTCAGGCAGACAGGACCTCTATTTCTTCGGATACGGACATCGATATCGACAGGCGGTGCAGGACTTCTACGGACTGACGGGGCCGACGCCATTGCTGCCGCGATTCGCCTTGGGCAACTGGTGGAGCAGGTACTACAAGTACACTGCCGACGAATACCTTGCGCTGATGGACCGTTTCGCGGCCGAGGGCATCCCGTTCACTACTGCTGTGATCGATATGGACTGGCATATCACGGAGGTTGACGCCAGCTACGGTTCCGGGTGGACCGGATACACTTGGAACGAGGACCTATTCCCCGACCCTGAGCGTTTTCTGCATGAACTGCACAGGAAAGGTCTGCGGACCACGCTTAACGTACATCCCCGTGACGGTGTGCGCGCCTTCGAGAAACCGTATGTCCGCATGGCCGAGACGATGGGCGTGGACCCCGCAACCGGGGAGGCCATCGAATTCGATGTCACCAATCCTAAATTCGTGGATGCATACTTCGACATGCACCATAATCTGGAGGACGAAGGCGTCGATTTCTGGTGGATTGACTGGCAGCAGGGTGGTGTGACCAAACAGGTCGGGCTCGACCCTCTCTGGATGCTGAACCATCTGCATTATCTTGATTCGGCAAGAGACGGACGTTGGCCGCTGACCTTCTCCAGGTATGCGGGGCCGGGATCGCACCGTTATCCTATCGGTTTTTCGGGGGATACGGTGGTGAGCTGGGAATCGTTGAGGTTCCAGCCATATTTCACTGCTACGGCATCCAATATCGGTTATGGCTGGTGGAGCCACGATATCGGTGGTCATATGTCCGGCATCCGCGACGAGGAGCTGGAGGCGCGTTGGTATCAGCTCGGAGTCTTCAGTCCGATCAATCGTCTGCACTCCAGCGCATCTCCCTTCAACGGCAAAGAGCCGTGGAACTTCCATGAGCCGGTTAAATCCGCGATGGTGGATGCTCTGAGACTGCGGCAGGCTCTGATGCCGTACATGTATACGATGAACTGGCGCAACGCCGTCGAGGGCAGGGAACTCATCGAGCCGATGTACTGGCAATACCCCGAACAGGGTGAGGCCTATGGTGTGCCGAATGAGTATTTCTTCGGGTCGGAGCTTATTGCCGTGCCGATTACCGAAGCGATGGATAAGGCTTCGATGAGGGCGAAGGCGAAAGTCTGGTTGCCTCAGGGCGAGTGGTTCGATTTCTTCTCGGGAAGACGGTATCGCAGTGACGTCGCGTCCGGAATGAATTTCTACGCCTGGCGAGGCATAGGGATCATGCCGGTCTTCGCAAAGGCGGGCGGCATCGTGCCCTTGCAAAGCGACAACATGACCAACTCCACGGAGAATCCCGAGGCTCTGGAAATTCTGGTATTCCCAGGCGCCGACGGCAAATTCTCGCTTCGCGAGGACGATGGACGGTACGCACCCGACGGCGGTATCGAGCGTATGCGTGTCTCCGACACCGTGATGTCCTTCGACAACGCGAGCAGCACACTGACCATCGCAGCCGCGGCGGGTGATGCTCGTGTGACTCCCGAACGGCGCACGTGGACCGTGACGTTCCGTGGCGTCGCCATGAGTGAGGTCCAAATCGACGGCGAGTACTCCTCCGACACTTCCTACGACAAGGAGAGTCTGAGTCTGACGGTGCATGTCGGCTGCAAAGCGACCGATAAGGACGTCACGGTGAGTTTCCCCCATGGTCTTGAACTTGCGGCCGACCCGGTGAGTGATGATGTGTTCGCCATCTGCAACGACGCGCAGATCGCCTACCCCTTGAAGGAGGCGGCGAACGCTGCGCTGCAGGAACACGGAACTCGTGCACTGCCGTCACTGAAAACCTTGTCCTATGAGTCCAAGGACCAAAATGGCGGCATTCACAGGGAGGAGCTTTCCCCGAGTGTGCTTTCGGCCGTGGAAGAGGTACTGTTCCGTTGCTGAAGGGCACCGAGATGGCCGCATCAGGTGTTTCTCGCTGGTGTTGCACCGGATGTCGGCAGGCGATGGGTGAAGAGGGACGGTCGTGAGAGGACCATCGGAAGGTGGAAAATATGAGACGGTTCGCACTCGGGTATGAGTATTTTGCCCGTATTATCATGATGGTCGTGATGGTGAACATCGCCTTCATCGTGCACACGGTGATGGGGTTGCTGGTGTGGGGGTTCTTCCCTTCCCTCGCCGCGTCCTATTCGACCTACCGGGCTTGGATTCTGTCGGTTGAGGACAGGTCATGGACCGTTCGTCAGACCTGGTCGACCTTCCATCGGGCTTGGAAATCTGAACTGCGTGATGCGAATCTCTTCGGATGGCCCCAGTTCGTCGTCTGGGCGCTGCTGATTTGGGAATACTGGTTCGTCCAGAACAACAATCTCGGTACGCCCGGCTTCGCCGTCTCCGGGGTCTTGCTGGTCGTCAATGTCTTCTACGCGTTGTTCGTGCTGGTCAGTTGGGCTGTGCGCGCCAACTTCGACGAGCGTGCATGGTGGACGGTGCGTGCATCCTTTTCAATGATCATCGTCAGGCCGCTGTGCTCCGTGGTTATCCTGTTTCTGCTGGCCGTCATTGTCTTCGCATACTACAAGTGGCCTGGATTGATGGTTGCTTTCGGGGTCTCAATACCCATCTTTGCCACCATGATGACCCTGTATTCATGGGGAAGGCTTCCTGGCATGGACGTCCATGATATCGAACCGATGGAGAAAGACCAAAGGCATATGCGGCAAAGCCGCCATTCGCATCGTTGATAATGATGCGAATTATCCCGATTCGTTTCTTTCGAAGGTATTGTTCTGCCGTTGAGAATGTTCTGTTATGTGTTGTCTCAACTTTATGCGCGTCATTTGCTGCGTAAGGTCCGGTGAGCTATCGTGCCAATAGGGAATTCGGACAATGAAGCCGACCCCGCAGTCTTGTCAACGCCACGACGATGTTGTTGTTGACACAGACCACACACCGAAAGGATTTGGCATGAAAGCCTTAGTGCTCACCGGAACGAAGCAGTTCGACATCGAAGATCTTCCCACGCCTGAAATCGGCCCTCATGATGTGCTGATAGATACGGCCTATGCAGGGGTGTGCGGCACCGATCACGACCTGTACGCGGGACGTCCCGGTTCGGCAGCTGCGGTCCCGCCAATCGTGTTGGGGCACGAGAACTCCGGTGTGGTCGCCGCCGTCGGCGAACAGGTCACGCGGGTGAAGCCCGGCGACAGGGTGGCGGTGGACCCGAATATCTATTGCGGTCAATGCGAGTTCTGTCTGACCCAGCGTCCTGAGCTGTGCGATCATCTCAGCGCGGTGGGCGTGACCCGCAACGGTGGCCTAGCCGAACAGTTCAGCGCGCCGGCAAGCGTGGTCTATCCTCTGCCGGACAACGTATCGTTGAAGTCGGCGGCCGCGGTCGAACCGATTTCCTGCGCTGTGCACGCCGTCGACCTGCTCAAGCTCCATCCTTATCAGAAAGCCCTGGTCATCGGTGACGGATTCATGGGGCAGCTCTTCGTGCAGGTGCTGCAGGCATATGGCGTTCATGAGGTCGATCTGGCCGGTATCGTCGATGAGAAGCTCAAGCTCAATGCCGAACGATTCCACGTCGTGAATACCTACAACACCTTGCGTGAAAGCATTCCCGAGGGCCGCTACGACGTTATCGTCGAGGCGGTCGGTCTGCCATCGACTCAGGCACAGGCCATCGCGGCTGCCAACAAGGGGGCACAGGTGCTGATGTTCGGGGTCGGTCCGCAGGAGGCCGTATTCGAGATGAACACCTATGACATCTACAAGAAGCAGCTGACCATACAGGGGTCCTTCATCAACCCTCTGACCTTCAGCGATGCCATTGCCCTGCTGTCAAGCGGCAAGGTGGATGTCGATTCCCTGATCAGCCACGAGTTCGCGCTGGAACAGGTGCAGGACTTCCTTGACGGCGCGATCACCGGGGTCTCCAAAGCGGTCGTCAGGCTTGCCGAATGAGGTTGGTGAGTGTGCGCATACGTCAAAACCAAGGAGAACCGCAATGAATACCATGACCGCATATACTACGGATGTTCAGCATGTGGGCCTGCCCACAAGCGACCTTGATGGGACCATCGACTTTTATACCAAGACCATCGGTTTCGAACTCGCCGGAGTCTTCAGGAACGGCGATGACCGCTGCGCTTTTCTGCGCTACGGACACATCACGATAGAAACGTGGGAGGTGGAGGAATCCGCCATGGGCGACGGGGCATGGAATCACATGGCTCTGGACTGCACCGATATCGATGCGGCCTTCAGCAACGCAAAGGCGCTGGGTCTGGATTTCAAAGACACCGAGGTCCAGTCGATTCCCTCGTTCTGGGACAATGGCATACGGTATTTCAACATCTACGGCCCGAACCGGGAAATCATCGAATTCTGCCAGATTATGTGAGTCGCCTTCGTCCACGACTTCGCCGACCGCCGACTGTCGGCGTGAATGTCATTGCTCGGCGGCCTCTTGCAGAAGCGGGGCCGTTTGAGCAATCTGTTCGGCCTTGATGCCGGCTATGGTGATGCGAATGTGTTCCGGCACACCTTCGCTGCCGTCACGGCCGTAGGAGTCGCGCCCGACGATGAAATCCGAGCCACGCCGCACTTTGATGCCTTTGGCCAGAAGGTAGTCGAATGCTGCATCCTCGTCGTGTACCGGAAGCCACATATTGAGTCCATCGCCTTCAGACAGGTCGATACCCTCGCGATGCAGCGCATCTCGGAGCATCGACCTTCTGCTTTCATACTCCCTGCGTGCCCGCAGAATCTGCGCATTCGTCCTGGAATCGGCAAGCATCATGTACAGCAGCTCCTGCAACAGTTTGCTCACCCAGCCGACACCGAGTTTGCGCTCGCGTATCAAGGACTCGACTATGGTCTCCGGCCCTGAAAGCGCAGCGAGTCTGAGATCCGGTCCATGTGTTTTCGAGAAGCTCTGTATGCGAACCGTTTCGTCCGGAATGAACGCCCCCATGCTCATCGCCATCGCCGTCGAGATGCTGCCGCTGTGGTCGTCCTCGATGATCAGCGGCCTGCGCTGCTCGCCACCATTCGGGTAGTGCTCCATGATGACGTCTGCAAGGCGGTGGAGCCTTTCGGGCGTTGTCGTGGTTCCTGTGGGGTTCTGGGCTCTGGGTTGCAGGATGATTGCACTGATGCGCCGGTGTTGTGCGTGGCAGTCGTCGATCGCCGATTCCAGAGAGCTCGGGGTGACACCGAATTCGTCCATTTCGATGCCGACTGCGGTTGCGCCGCACTGCTGCACCAGGTGGATGATGGGAGGGTACGTCGGGTTTTCCAGCAGGATAACGCTGCCCTCGGCCTCGCAGATGCGCAGCACTCGTTCGATGCCGTCCATCGCCCCCGACACCACGGTCAGGGCCTGCACTGGATACGGCCAATTGCTGCGAAACAGTTCGGCCAACGGCGACAGGATGGACGATTCGTCGTAGGAGCCGATGTATGCGGTTCGCTGACCTTGCATGATGAGAAAGCGGTTGATTCCGGGCAACAGTGAAATATCCGGTGTGCCCAGGGAAAGGTCCTGCAGAACAGTGCCGTCTTCCGAATTCGACGACGGCTGTCTGAGATTCGTCCAATCGTTGTTTCGAGACAGCACGAAGGTGCCTCGCCGCCCGCGCATCATAAGATAGCCCGCGACCCCAAGCTGATGGTAGATGGTCGAAATCATGCCGTAGCTGACGCCCAGTCTGGATGACAGGATGCGGACGGTCGGCATGCGCTGATTGGTCTGCAGGGATTGACGTTCGAGCAGTTCGATAAGCGTGGTCTTGATGGTATTCGAAGTGATGGTCGCACCGGACTTGGGCAAGGCTTCGAGAATGGTATCGAGCGCACAGTCATCATGTTGTGTTCCCATGGCGTTCGTGCTGTCCATGTCTTCGATTCACTCGCTTTCTTGTTGGCTGCGCGGGTACTGCCCGGCACGTTCGGAATCCCCTGCCGCATCAGATACGGTGTGGTCCGCTCCTGTTCTGTTGCAACGGGGGCATGTGCCGGTCTCGAACCGTCCTCTTCGAACCGTCCTGTTCAGACCGTGCAACGTGCCCCATGTGATCTGTACAAGTGCATCCCCGTTTCTGATTGTCGCCGATTGCCGTGCCGTTGCGCGCATAGCGGATACCTTATCCGTACTGTCTCTTGTCTGCGTTGCGTCGCTTCGGCATCTCGTCCGATGTACAGGAATCATAACGCCTCCATGTATCGGCCGGTGAGGAGAGGCGCGGCCTGTATCGGGCGTCCGGTGGCTTCCCTGAATCCGGTTTGTGCCGTGGCTTGATTCGGAAGAGACCGTTGAGAGGGTCGCTCGGTAACTGCGTGGTAACGCAAGGTTATGTGCACGAAATGTTCAATCGTGACCATAAGAGCCTGCTTGGGCACGCGGTGTTGGGCATAAGTGACTCAGTGGCATCGTAAAGGGGCTGGTATGAAGAAGGTATTATCTCGGATCGGGGTTTTCCTGATAACCGTTGCCGTGGCATCCGTCGCGGTATTTCTGCTGCTGTCCGCCCTTCCGGGGGACGCTGCGGCCATAAAGCTCGGGACGGAGGCATCCCCGCAGGCTTTGGAACAGATGCGTCATGAACTGGGACTGGATCGTCCCATGTATCTGCGCTATCTCTCTTGGGCTGGCGTCATGATTCGTGGGGATATGGGCATCTCCGCGAACTCTGGGGTGAGCATTGCGGCGGATGTCATGCAAGGGCTTCAGGTCACGCTGCTGTTGGTGGTCATCGCCATGGTCATCGCCCTGCTCATCGCCTTCGTTTTCGGCACTTTGGCGGCGGTGTACAGGGAGCGTGCACTCGGCACCGTCATCAGTGTCATCAGCCAGATCGGCGTTTCCATACCGGCGTTTCTGGCAGGGTTGATATTGGTGATTGTCTTTTCGGTCGGACTGGGTCTGCTGCCCGCGACCGGCTGGGCATCCCCTGACGATCCGGTACAGTTCCTTCGTCATGTGGCCCTGCCCGCGCTTTCCCTCGGTCTGGTGCAAGGTGCGATACTCAGCAGATATGTGAGATCGGCCGTTCTTGAAGTCACCACTGAGGATTTCATGCGCACGGCCCGGGCCAAGGGACTGAGCTCCTCGCAGGCATTGCGCAGACACGGCATCCGCAACGCACTGGTGCCAATCATGAATATAGCCGGTGTGGAAACCGCTTCGGTCCTTATCGGAGCCGTTGTCGTCGAGCGCGTGTTCGAAATTCGCGGGCTGGGCAGTCTGCTGGTGTCTTCCGTTGAAAACCGAGACCTGCCAGAAGTGCAGGCAATCGTGATGGTGCTGGTCGTGATGGTGCTGTTTGTCAATCTCGTGGTCGACCTGTTATCTGCCGCGGTGGATCCAAGGTTCGGAGGGGAACGATGAGTGTCGCAAGTGTAGATGCCTCGGTTGGGGGACGCCGAAAGGGCGAGGGCGAGGGCGTGCGGCTGTTCGGCAAGCGCATCAACGCCGGCATGGCGATAGGTGGATGCATGCTGCTGCTGGTCGTGCTGATGGCCGGTATTTCGCTTGTCTGGACGCCCTACGATCCGCTGAACGTGGTCGCCGACAAACTGTTGAGGCCTAGCGGACAGCATTGGTTGGGAACGGACAGGCTCGGATACGATGTCATGTCCGTAATCATGGCGGGGTCGAGAACCACCTTGACGGTCGGGTGCATCGCAGTCGTCGTGGCTGCGCTGATAGGAGTCCCCTACGGCATTCTGTGTGGAATGTCCGCCAGTGGCATGGGCAGGTGGCTGATGCGTTGGAATGACGTCATGCAGGCTTTCCCTCCATTGCTGTTGGCCATCGTGTTTACCGCAGCGCTGGGGCAGAGTTCCGTTACGGCGGCCTTTGCGCTCGGATTGGGCGCGTCACCTGCCTTTGCGCGAGTGACGCGAAGCGTGACCAAACAAATCATGGGCAGGGAATATGTTCTGGCTTCACGTGCGGCCGGGAGGGGGAACCTTTTCATAGCTTCCAGACATGTTCTGCCGAACATTCGAGGAACCATCATCGTCCAGCTGTCCGTCAACTTCGCGGTTGCCGTGCTGGCTGAGGCGGGACTCTCGTATCTCGGTTTGGGAACTCCGGCACCACAGCCATCATGGGGACGTCTGCTGAGGGATTCCTCCGCAGTGATTTATTCGAATTGGCTTTTGGTGCTTATCCCTGGAATCGCCATCGCATGGACGGTTCTGGCGTTCAATCTACTGGGTGATGGATTACGGGACTACCTGGATCCACGTTTGGAGGGGCAATCATGACGGACGGCACAGCAACGGCAGCACATCAGTCATCTTCCGACCTGGTGCTGAACATCTCCGGTCTCAGGGTGTCGTCCGGGGACAAGGAGATTATTCACGGCATCGACATCACCGTCAGAGCAGGGGAGCGGCTCGGTCTGATTGGTGAATCAGGTTCGGGGAAATCGCTCACGTGTCTGGCCGCCATGGGGCTGCTGCCCCAGGGGCTGACGGCAACGGGGAGCATCGAGCTGCCATCCGCGGGCATAGACGTGCTGCATGCTGACGACCAGCAGATGAGAACCTTGCGCGGTTCGACCATGTCCATGGTGTTTCAGGAGCCGATGACGGCATTGAATCCCCTGATGAAGGTCGGCAGACAGGTCGGCGAAGTGGTGAGCATTCACAGGCCCAAGGCTTCCGGTGCCGAAATCGGCAGCAGAGTCGACGACATGCTGACAAGCGTGGGCTTGGCTGACGTGAAACGCGTAAGCGACTCGTACCCATTCCAACTGTCCGGTGGTCAACGCCAGCGTGTGATGCTGGCCATGGCGATGATTAATTCGCCGGGACTGCTCCTGGCGGATGAGCCTACGACCGCCCTGGATGTGACCGTGCAGAAACAGGTGACGGAACTCATGTCCGAGCAGGTCCGGTCCTCGGGGTCATCGCTGTTGTTCATCACCCACGACCTGGGCGTGGTAGCGGGGCTGTGCAACTCGGTCGCCATCATGCGCCATGGTCGCATCATCGAGCGCGGCGCTCTCGAAGAGGTGTTCGCTCATCCCCGTCATCCCTACACCAAGGCCCTGCTCGCCGCATCGAAACTGGAGAAGGACGAGCATAGTAATCGATTGGTCACTCTGGCGGATTTGGAGAGGCGTGAGCATGACGACGGTATGCACGGCCAAGAAGGGCAGTCTGCCGAAGGTGCTGTGGACGGGAGATTGCACGGCGATTCGCCTGCCGTGATAGTCGAGGGTCCGGAGCCTGCTGCCATGGCACCGCACGATGTCCTGCCTGAGGAACCGCATGGCACGCTGGTGTTCAATCGTTATGAGTCGAGCCTGGCACATCCCCACGAGGAAGCGATACAGGTCAGCGAACTGGTCAAAAGCTATAAAACAAGAAGTCTTGGGTCGACCAGAACGTTCAAGGCGGTGAACGGCATTTCCTTCGATGTGCATAAAGGAGAAAAGTTCGGCATCGTGGGTGAGTCCGGATGCGGTAAATCGACCACGCTGAGGATGCTGTCCGCACTCGACCGGGCGACGTCGGGTTCCATCAAGATATTCGGCACCGAGATAGTCGAGCAGAGCGCACGCGGCAACGCCTGGGTGCACCAGAAGGTGCAGGTGGTCTTCCAGGACCCGATGGGCTCTCTCGACCCGAGGATGAGAATCTGGCAGATAGTATCCGAACCGTTGGGGAAGACCCCCAGGAAGGAGCGTCTGGCCCGTGCGGAGCGCATACTTGAATCCGTGGGTCTGGACGCGGCTTCGGCTCAGCGCTACCCCCACCAGTTCTCCGGCGGCCAGCGGCAGCGCATAGCCATTGCGAGGGCTTTGATTACGAAACCGCAGGTGCTTATCGCCGACGAGGCGGTTTCCGCGCTCGATGTTTCCGTCCGAGCTCAGGTGCTCAATCTGCTGGCTGATTTGTCCGAATCGCACGCCTTCACGTTGGTGTTCGTATCTCACGATTTGCATGTGGTGCGGAATCAGTGCGATGTGGTTGCCGTGATGCGCAAGGGCGAAATCGTCGAATGCGGTCCGAGCGAAGAGATATATAAGAATCCCCTGCACCCCTACACCAAAACCCTTCTCGAGGCGATGCCGAACATCGGCGCAGAGGGGGAGTGAATTGGTGCGTGTGACGTGCGTCGACGGCATGTTGACGGCATGCCGCTGGTATTTCGTATGAGATGAACCCCGATAAGTGTCGCAAGGTCTGCTGATAGTGAATGCTTCGGCGTCCCACCGACCGTATCGTCTCGCCTGCAACTACATGGTTTGCCTATACTCTCCAAGCAAAGACATACATAGTGTAATATATTACCCATCATGTTCGCTGCATGTTCCTTTCGTTGATTCAAGGCGTTTCGTCTGATTGATGCCGGTCGCGGGGGGGGGGTGTGCTGTTTTCGCTTCGGTGGGTGGTGCTCTTATGGGTCGGTTGCGTACATTTGTTGCATGTTGTCGTCATCTGGAGCGCAGCGAGGGAAATCGTCCTGGCGATTACAAGAGGAAACTCCTGACCTGCATTGCTTTCACTTTTGCTATGTTCGTGCTCATTGGAGCAATACTCGTGTCGACGCCGGTGCGTGAAGCGGTTGCTGATGCTAATGATTATGGACCGGATGGCTATTTCAGTCGTCTGCAGGATTCGGATGCAGATGGTGCGGTAGTGCCATATTTGAAAACTGAGGGTGACTTTTCGGGATATTCGTGGGGGACGCAGCCACAAATTCATTTTGGCAAACAAGGTACCACTGGCACATATGGTTCGAGTGACGTTTATGGACGATACATAGTTCTGGGGGTGGGCCGTGGAGTATCGGGGATGCCAAGTATAAATGCTTCTGCACATGTGGAAGGGTCTGACTTGTATACGTCAGCAACAACCTCTGTGAATCCTAATGAAGCGTTATTGTTCGCGCAGAGTATGGAAACAGCGCCCAGCGATTTCGGAGATAATGACGCATTTGATATTGGTCAAAATGAGTATCAATCCGCTCTCGCCAGACTTGCGGATGACAAAGACTCTGAGGATGACGTGTATGGGAGCAATTATTCTCTCTTCGAACAAAGAATGCTGAGGAGAGATGTTGTCGAAGGTGTGTGTACGGAAGTCGTAGCCACTTCGTGTAACACAACCAGTTTTGTGGGTCAGGCACATTCGAATTACTCTTATGGAGTTTTCCCTCTTTCACTCGGGGATTTGAAAAGGTATTTTGGATTTTCTGGGGGTGCTGGGAAAGGTAGCTCTGCATTTGCAGATTCAAGAGGCGCTGTCTGGGTTAATGGCTCAGCGGGATTCATGTTGCGGACCCCGTGGTGGATAACTACGGATAGCTGGCCGTGGGTAGTAAATACAAGCGGCGTGAACTCAGGGAAACCAAATTATCAATATAACTACCTTGGCTCGATTTCGCTGGAAGGTAGTCAATATGGACTACGGCCGGCCTTGCGGTTGCGGATTGAGACGCTAATCCTCTCCGCTGACTCTGGAACTGAAAGCCAAGCAAAGACATCCGATGCTTTGCGGTTGACGTTTGTGGATGCGTCGAAGAGTGTGGTGTTGTCGAAGATCCCGTATATCGAGCAGGAGTCTGGTGTTGGTGGTGAGTGGGTGTTGAAGGATTTGGAGGGTTCTTCGAATCTGGAGTTTCAGACAGGTTTGGGGTGGAAGCTGGTGGACTCGACTGATGATTCAGGTGAGGTGGTGGCTTCGGGTCGGACGAATACGGATGCTGCGACCGGTGTGAAGGGCAATATGGTGGTGCCGTGCGAAACCTTGGAGTCAGGTAAGGATTACGTGTTGTCGGTGTGGGGTCAGGAGGATGGTTCGGATACGGTGGGCTGGTCGAATCGTGCGACCAAACCCATCACGGGTACGGTGACGGTGAACGGGGCTGGGTGCTCTCTGGCTATAAGGAATTCTCCGTCGTACGGTATTGCACTGACAGGCCAGACTTCGGGCACGCTGAGCGCGTACAAGATTGGTGACTACAATGACGAGGCGTTCAACCACACCGGTGCGTTGAAGAGCGTGATGTTGACAACTCCGGCCGCGTTGAAGGACACGCTTAAGAATGCGGCTGAGCCTGCTGGCGCTACGGGTGTGGATGTGGATAATCCGATGGGTTGGGTGGCGTCTCGGTGGTTGGGGTATCCGACTGACCCGTCGAGTGATGATGTGACTTCGGCGTTTAGTCCGTATGCGGGCAGGCTTCAATTGTTTGCTCAGGCGTTGCGGGATGCCGTCAAAGCGGATGGTGATGCTTTAGGTGAGGTCGCCGGTCAGTTGAATGGTTTGGACGCTCCTGTGGGTAATCCCGTGACCTTGCCGCTGTCTGGCCCGGGCTTGTATCTGATTGTGGATTCCAGTGGCGCGTCCCTGCCGATTATCGTGGGCACGAAGGTGTTCAACGATGCTCTCGGTGAGGATGGTGGTTTCGTAGATTTCACTGACGCCGGGGTTAAGGGCAAGCCGCGTTTGGGTCAGGCGGCGTTGAAGACCACGGTGACGGATATTGCGAAGCGGATAGTCAATGATGCGGGTATGGATGGCTTCGATGTGGGCTCCGAGGTGGAGTACGAGATAGCGTTGCAGGTGCCTGATTTGACCGAATTCTCCGTGCCCTATGACGCGTATGAGTTCAGGGTGGAGGACACGGCTGATAGCGGGTTGACGTTGCCTGACGCAAGTGGAGTGAAGGTGTTGCTGGATACGTCTTCGCCTGATACCGATGTGACGGGCGCGTTGCCGTCTTCGTCGGTCACGGTGTCGGGTCAGATGTTGACGCTTACAGGGTTGAAGACCCTGTTTGCGGATGATAACGGCTCGTCCGGCGTGACGAACAAGCTCCCTGCGGGTTCGTTGATACGCATCCGGTATACGGCGGTACTGAACAAGGAGCATGCCACGTACGCGGTGCCCACCAGTGGGGTGGTTGCGGCGAATATGAACGAGGCGAAGCTGACCCGTTCGCATGCGGGAGCCGTATCCGAGGGTTGGACTGATGCTGGTTCAGGTGTGGAGTCCAAGATGGTGAAGGCGAACGCATATTCCTTCCGTGTGGAGTTGTCGAAGCGCGATAAGGATGACTTGTCGACAACGCTTGTGGGTGCACGGTTCAAGGTGTTGCGCGATGGTCGGCCCTTGGACTTCGTGGAGGTGCCTGCTGCCGGTAGTGGCGTGTACCGTCTGGCGGTGGCTGGGGATACAGGTGTGACGCAGAGCGTGGAGACCGTTGCGGATGGCAAGCTCACCGTGCAGGGTGTCGAGGCGCGTGAGTTGGTCTTTGAGGAGATTGCGGCTCCGTCCGGCTATTTCAAGGTGTCGGATTTCACGGTGGATGTGCGTCCGATATGGGATGCGGATGCGACGCTGGTGACGGAGCTAGCGTATGTCACTTCGGGTTCGAATCTGGCGTATGTCAGCGAGGATGGCAGGCAGGTCATGGTGCTCGACCCGGCGTGGAGTCTGGCGAACCTGCCCTACACGGGCGGTATCGGCATCCTCGTCCTGCTCATCGTCGGCGGCCTGATACTCGCGTTCGCCATCCGCCCCTATATCCTCTCCAAGCGGGCCGAGCGCGACGCGAATCTGGTCTAGCGGTTCCGGCCTTGGGCCTCGAATGAGATAACTGCACTAAAAGGACAGCAATTTGGTGATACTTCACCGGAAAAGCTGTCCTTTTAGTGCAGTTAACTCTGTGGCGGTCGTGGGGGGATGCCGAAAATGCATCCGCATGCCGCCTAGTCGACGAAATCCTTTGCACAGGGAAGTCCATAGGCGCTTTCGGCACTGAGAACAGCGACTTCCACGGCCCGTTCCATGACATAGGCTGCCAGCGTGCCCACGCCATCCGTATCCGCAACGACGGAACCGGTTGAGACGGCGTAGATGGAATCGCCGTCCACGCTGGTATGAACAGGACGTATCGTTCTCGCATAACCGTTATGCGCCATGGAAGCGACTTTCGTCAGCGCCGACTTATCCAATCTCACATTGGTGAACACCGCGCCGATGGTGGTGTTTCCCTCGGGTGCGTGCCGTTCGGACTCCATATCTTCAATCATGGATGAGAACGAGGATTCGAATGCAGTGTTCGTATCGTCAAGCATGCCTGCGAGAGTGGTTCCTGAACCTGCCGCGTACACATCTCCCATCGCATTCACGGCGACGACCGCACCTATTTTCACCTGACCGACCTGAACAGCGTAAGACCCGAGACCACCCTTCATCGCGTGCTCCATGCCATGGTATTTGCCGACCGAGCACCCTGTTCCGGCTCCGATATTGCCGTTCTGGAATACGCTCCGCTTGGCCTGGAAGCATGCATCGTAAGCATTCTGGGCATTCGGGCGAGCGTGCTGGTCGCCGACGGGCAGGTCGAAGAGGCAGGATTGACAGACAAGAGGAACGCAAGCCTCTCTGATGTGCAGCCCTGTGCCTTGCTCTTCGAGGAATCGCATGACACCTCCGGCCGCGTCCAGCCCGTAGGCAGACCCACCGGAAAGCATCAACGCGTGGATGCCGGAGGATGAGGCGACTGGTGCCAGCAGCGGGGTCTCCCGGCTGGCGGGCCCTCCTCCTCGTATGGCGACCCCGGCCGGGCTGAGATGGTCGAAAAGAAACACCGTGGCACCGGTTCCTCCCGCGTCATCGGTGTAGTTCGCATAGGCGAATCCGCCCACTGATGTTATGTCTATGTCCTGCATTGAGCTTCCTTGTGCTGGTCGATATTCAGGTGATTGCGTGGAATCCTGCCGGTGTGCGGTGTCCGCACTGTGCTCTGTTTCAGCTGCGTGATGGAGTGCATGTGTGCCGTTTTCCTGCACGCCGATAAGAAAGAGGTGCGCATCCCTGGGGATGCGCACCGGTGGTTATTCCGAGGGGACTTGAGGCCGCGGTATCAGGAGCGCTTGGCGCCGGTCAGGTCCAAGGCGATGCCGACATCGTTCTTGTTGATGCCGCTGACGTTGTTCTTGGTGACCACCAGCAGCTTGGGGTTGTAGAGCCAGTCCGCGGGTGCGTCCTTCTGAATCTGGGTGATTGCCTGATTCATATAGCTGTTGAACTCCTCGTCATCGCCGCTCTTCTTGGCGTTGGCAAAGGCATCCTGGACAGTCTGATTCGAGTAGTTCCAGTAGTAATCCGAGTTGCCGTAGTTGAAGACATTGCGCGGTTCGACATGCAGGATGGCCGTCATATCGTAATTCTTGTCGGTCAGGGTGTTCTGAAGCCAGACCGCCGGGAATTCCTGAGTTTCCAGGTTGACGGTGAAACCGACCGCCTCAAGTTGGGTCTTGACGACCTGGGAGATGGATTGCGCATAGCTCAGGCTTGGCACGGTGAAGTTGATGGTCGGATTGCTCACGCCGGATTCCTTGACCAGTTCCTTCGCCTTGCTCTGGTTGTAGGCGTAGGCATCTGATTTCTTGTACCAGGCATCGGTCGGTATGGAAGGCGAGGAGATGACGTTGCCGTAGCCGTTGAGCACCGTGTCGACGACCTTGCTTCTGTCGACCGCGTACATCACCGCCTGCCGCAGGTCGGCATTGTCGAATGGCGCTTTCTTGGAATTCATGGCGAGCACCAGAATGCCTTGCGCATTGCCGACATCGATTCTGTAGTTGTCGTTGTTCTTGAACTGGTCGAGCTGGTCGTAGGCGGTGAAATTGTAGATGGTATCGATGTCGCCGCTCAGCAGTGCGTTGGAGCAGGACGTGGTATCCGTGTAATACATCAGTTCAACGGTTTTCAGACTCGGCTTGGTGCCCCAATAGGACGTATTCTGAGCCAGGGAGAGCTTGCTGCCGACAGCATAGCTTTTGACGGTGAACGGTCCTGTTCCTACGGCTTCGGTTTTCAGAGAGTCCACTGCCTTGGGGTCGAACATCGCTCCCAGCGGGCCTGTGAGCCAGAAGAGCACGTTGCGATCAGGCGATTTCAGCACCACTTTCGCTTCGTCCGCCGACGGCGTGTCCACATGGTCGATTGCCGAGAGGTTGGTCGGGGTGTTGGCCTTCCATGTGTTCAGACGTTCCAGGTTGTATTTCACCGTGCTGGAGTCGAAGCTGTCACCGTTGGAGAATTTGACTCCCGACTGCAGTTTGAAGGTGTATGTCAGTCCATCCTCGCTTACGGTCCAGCTTTTCGCGAGCAGCGGTTCGATGGTTTTGCCGTCGTCCTTGAGCTTCACGAGGCCTTCGTACACGTTGACCATCAGAGCTTGGGGTATCGCGGCTCCTGAGGTTTGGGTCATGTCGAGGTTGGCCGGTGATGCGGTCAGCCCGACTTTGAGGTCCGTCGATGCCGATGACGCGCTGGACGAGCCGGTGCCTCCCGCGCAGGCCGCTGTGAACAGCAGACTTGCCGCGGCAAGTGCGGCAGCGACGATACGGACGATGCCCTTCTTGTGTGCTTTCATGGTTTCCCCTTCGATGGTGATGGTCGGTTCATACGATATTGAGCGAACCGGGTCCATGGTGACTGGGTTGGAATGACTGGGTAGGAATATGTGGGTGGGATTGACTGGTAGGAACTGGATGGGTGGGGATTATCGGGTACGGCTTGCGGTCGGGCTTGTCTCAGGAATGATGAGCCGACCGGTGCCGTGAAGAAATCGCCTGACGGACCTCATGCTGACGGTTTTTCCCAGATTCTCGGCCATGAGGTGACCACGGCCTCTGCGGGCTTGATGTCCTCGTAGAGTTTGCTCATCCATATCACGCCCGCCTCGTCGAATCGCTGACCTGCTATCTGCAGTCCAATCGGTTTGCCGTCGGAGCTGAAGCCGCAGTTCACGCTCGCGGCAGGTTGCCCCGACATGTTGTATGGCAGGCAGAAGGCGATGTGAGACATGGCGTGCTCGACGTCATTGCTCGGCATCGGCCAATCAACCGGATAGGTGACATCCGGGGAGACGGGGGAGAGGATGAAGTCGACATCCTTGGTGGCGGTCAGTGTCCGCTTTGCCAAGGCCAGCTGCTCGTCACTGCCGCGGACTGCTTCGGCACTGGTGATGGCTGAACCGGCAAGGCACCATTCGGAGATGAAGGGGAGCATCACAGCCTTGCCGTTTTCGGGAAGGTTGACGTAGTCCTTGTAATGCACGGCTCTCCAGAACAGGTCGATGAGGTCGATGCTGTCCCCGACGAAAGGCTCCAGTATTTCGACATGCGCCCCTGCCTGTTCGAACAAAGCCGCAGCATTCGACACCGCTTGTCTGACTTCCGGTGTGACGGGAGCCCCGGCCCCCGCATCGAGCAGCAGGCCGATGCGTATGTCCTTGAGCTGTCGCTGCGTGTCGAGCCAACCCTGAGCCGCTGTCGGAAGACTGTACGGATCGCGCCAATCGGGTTGTGAGGTCAGGTTGAGCGTGGTGCCGATGTCGTCGAATCTGCGTCCCATGATGCCGATGGAACGGCCGTAGTAGGGAGGGTCCACCGGAATGCGGCCGAATGTCGGTTTCAGACCGACGGCACCGTTCCAGCTTGCGGGAAGCCTTACGGAACCTCCTATATCGCTGCCGAAGTTCACAGGCGAGTATCCTGCTGCGGATGCGGTGCCCGCCCCCGCGCTTGACCCGCCCGGATTCCAATCGGCGTTCCAAGCGTTGCATGTCGTCGGGTGGTCGGTCGAAACGCCGGACGACAGCATGCCCCACTCCGGCATGGCTGTTTTCCCGAGCGTGATGCATCCTGTGGCGTTGAGCAGGTCGTAGACGGGGGAGTTGAGTGTTGCGGGTTCTGAGTCCGCAAAGGATTTTGAGCCCCAGGTGGTGACCTCGCCAACGACATTGACGTTCTCTTTGATGGTCAGTGGAACGCCATCCAACGCTCCGAGTGCCTCGCCTCGCCGCCAGCGTTCCTCCGATGCCTTCGCAGCCTGAATAGTCGATTCCTGCCTGTCATAGCGTTTCGCCATCGCATGCAGTACGGGTTCGGCCTCATCCATCAGAGCGCTTTTGTGGGCCAGCACCTCGACCGGTGACAGCGTCCCCTCACCGTAGGCTTTAGTGAAATCCTCGATGCTGAAATCGTCGATATCGCTGAGTGACGCTGTCATGCCGATGCCTCCTCATATACGGGTCGGGCACATGACGAAGCAATGCGTCAAGGATGCCCTCTGCCCTCTGTTGTTTTCCGAGTCCAAACCGAAGCGTCGCTTCCCGAATCGGCCTGGTGCTCATCCACCGCTTCCACTGTCGAGTCGCGTCGACCAATGTGCACGTTGCCGACCATGTTCAGTTGGAACAGGTGCGGTTTGAGGCTATGGTGACGTGTTCTCGTCCCCCGCGATGTGTGTGTCATCCTCCACATTGAACATTTCGCGTTCATATCTGCCCGTTTCGTTTCCGTTAACGCATCTGCCTCATCCTCGTTGAGGTATGGGCGGGGAATCCGGACGATGTGGAAAGGCCGACGGTGTTCTGGTTCCCGGCGTTCAAGTCCGGCAGCGACACGGAGGCGGGGCATTTCTGCTATACCGCTGCAGGACGCGCAACGATTGGCAGTTCTTCAGGGACAGGCGTCCGGATATGTATGGAGCCATCACTCAGGCCTGATGAGTCGTGAATGCGTGATGCCCCGCGCCCATATATGTATGGGCGCGGGGCATCACGCATGATTCCTGCTGGTCTGAGCTCAGGTCAGGCCAGGTCGGTTCACAGACCGACCGTCTCGTTCAGTGCTCTGTTCAGCGCTCAGGTGGATTGCCGACGGAGTGCTGAACGAGACCTTGCCGAGGTTGCATCATTGCTTTGCCAGCGCGAGTTCCTTCTTCTGCTGCGGGGTGAGAGTGTCGTGCTTCATCTCGGACCAGAAGTACCAGGCGACGACCAGCAGTTCGATTGCCGGCAGAATGAAGGAGAACTGCATGGAGGTGGCATCGGAGAGCGCTCCCTGCAGAGCCGGAAGAACCGCGCCGCCGACGATGGCCATGACGATGATTGCCCCTGCCGTTTCGGTGTAGCGTCTGTCCTGAACGGTTTCCAAGGTGCGTGAATAGATGGTCGGCCAACCGGGCCCGAGGAAGAAGCTGACTCCGACCGCAAGCCATACCGCAGCGATATTGTGGATGGACACGGTGCCGACCAGCATCAGTGCGCCGAGTGCCAGGTAGACGGCGAGCACGCGTGTCTCTCTGAACTTGGAAAGCAGATAACTGCCGAAGAAACGGCCGACGAAGAAGAAGGCGTAGCTCCACAACATGAAGTTGGAGGCATCGCGGTCGCTGAAGGACGGGAACATGTTCAGTGCCAGACGCATCGTGAAGGACCAGATGCCGGTCTGGGCGCCGATATAGATGAACTGGGTGAGGATGCCCCTCTTGTAGCGGTTGTTCTTCGACAGATAGGAGAGCGTCTCCTTCAGGCTTGCGGAGGCTATCTTGCCTTCGGTGGTCTTCGGGCGCCCGGTGGGGAACTTCGTCACCGCGAACAGGATGATGAGCACTCCGAGGGCGATGAGCACGTACTTGTAGGGTGACAGCGTCCTGCTGAGCTGCGCGGTCCCATAGGCCTGGGCTGCGGCTTTCGAGAGTCCTGTCATCTCCGTTTTGAGGTTCGTGTCCTGGAAGACGAGGTATTTGCCCAGCAGAATGCCGACGATTAGGCCGAGTGCGTTCATGGTCTGCGAGATGTTGAGCCGCAAAGTGCCCAGACGCTTGGGGCCGAGCAGTGTGGCGTAGGTGTCGCCTGAGGTTTCCAGGAAGCTCAGGCCGATTGCCTCGATGAAGATGGCGAACAGAAAGATGCCGTAGGTTGCGAACTGGGATGCCGGGAAGAACATCAGGCAGCCGAGTGCGAACAACGACAGACCGGCGATGATGCCCGCCTTGTAGCTGGTCTTCTTGATGAACAGGGATGCCGGGATGGCGATGATGAAATATCCGCCATAGAAGGCGCTCTGCACGAATGCCGTGGCGAAGTCGCTCAGGTCGAAGACGGCCTTGAACTGCGTGATGAGTATGTCGTTGAGGCTCGATGACACCGCCCAGATGGCGAAGAGAATCGATACGAGAACGAATTGCAATATTGGCGTGCGGTTGAGATAGCCGTCGGGCTGTTCAATCCAGCGTTGTTTTGATGACACAACTTCCCCCAAAGTCTGTGTGCCTGAGTATGCAGACCTCTGCAAAGGTCTGGGAATGCCGGGGCATTGATGTTGCCGTGTGTGGCGATGACTGGTGTGTGACGGTGAATTTCCGGATTGTCGGAAATCAGAGAATCTGGCAGAACTCTATGGTTTCGCCATTCGGCCCGAGGACGTTGAAGTATGCGATGCCGTTGTCCCAGAAGGAGGGGATGTGCTGAATCGAACCTTCCACGAAGTTCAGGCCCAGCTCTTGCGCCGCTGCGAAAGCCTTGTCGATGTCCGTGGTATTCAGAGCGAAGTGGTTGATGGCACCTGTGGTATTGGGCGTGGAATCCACCGTCCAGACCTCAAGCGTGAGATTGGCGAACCTCAGGAAGGTGCAGGTGCTGTCCCCGTTGGGGAAGCTGCCTGCCACCTCGAAGCCCAAGGCCTGGTAGTAAGCGATTGTTTCATCCATCTTGGTGGTCGGTATGCCAACATGCTGGATGCCAGTGATATATGCGGTCAGGTTCATGACGTCTCCATTGTCCGTACTGTATTAACCTCGTTAATATACTAGCACCGTTAATGCATACATACCTAGTTGAATCTGGTTTTGAGACGTGAGTAGGGGGATGAAGCTATTCCCACGGTGTGTTGAAGATGAGTTGGTTGAGATTCGCGCGAAACCGACATGCCGCAACCATGCGGCAGACGGATTTCCAGCATGATGTCACGCAGCGTGCCCTGCGAGGCATCATGGAAGCGCGAAAGCCTCGTGCGGGCACGACATCATACGGAGTGTGAAAGCGGCCGGAGTGACGTTCCAGGTAGATTGAGTCATGGGGTTGGGAGCATTCCCCCGCGGTTCTTGTCGGTCTGATGGCAGTTCGTCTGCGGGGGAGTAGTGGGGTTAAGGGGTGTGGTGGTTATGGGTCGAGTGGATTTTCGTGGCGTGCCGGTTGAGACGGCGTTGGCCCGTGTACGTTTGAGGACTGCGGTGCTGCTGAGCCTGTGCTGGGCGTCTGCTGTTCTGTTCATGGGGTTCACACTTCCTTCCGCCGGTCTGGTTCATCCCCCGGCGTGGATTCAGGTATGCCAACTGGTGGTGTTCATTGTGGGCGTCTCCTTACTGCTGGTGACCCGTGCGTGGAACAGACAGGTCGGTCTGGCACTTATGGACAAATTGGAACGTGATTTTGATTTCGCTTGGTACGAGCGGTACATGGATATGGCCGTGGCAGAGGCGAAGGGCGAGCGGGCTCGTCGCAGACTTAGTGTGCACACTGCTCTGGCGAAGGCGCGACTGCGGTATATTCGGGGAGATTTCGACGGGGCGTTGGTCTTGCTGTCCGGGGTGAATCTGCAATGGCTTCGTCGTCGCGGCCAGCGCGCAGTTTCCACCATGGCTTGCTGTGTGCAAGGGTATATGGCTGCTTTGCTTGCAGGTCGTCAGGGTGAGATGCTGGCCTATTATCGCCTGTTGACGGGTTTCGCGGCTCCGAACCGTCACTACCGGGAGATGAAGGAGCATGCGCTGCTGGTGTTGTCTCAGCGAGCTGGGGTGATAGCTGGCAGCGGTGCGATGAGCGCTGTGGAATTCCGGCGAGAGGCCGCCCCTTCAACGCCGTTTGTACAGCTAGAGAACGCCTATTTTTTAGGATTGGCGGAGTATGCGCGGGGTAATGCGAGTCATGCCGATGAGCTGATGCGTCAGGTCGTCGAGCTGGCCTCGGCCAACGGGGAAGTGTATTTCGTGCGAAAGGCTCAGGAACGCATCGGTTCTGTTGGTCAGCGGACCGGAGCAGATGCGCCTGTTGACATGGGTGTAGTGCCGTCAACGAGTGCGCAGTCATCGGATGTGAGGGTTCTCGTGCTTCCTGAGCAGCGTACCGGGTGGAATCCTATGGCGGTTGCGGGGTTCATACTCTCGCTTCCTCTATGTGTCGTCGGTTTTGTGCTGTCGTGCATCGGGCTGAGGCAGATTGGCAGGCATGGCGGACGCGGCCGTGGTCTGGCCATCGCCGGAGTCGTGGTGTCGCTCATCGCGATGGTGAGTGTGGGCTCCCAGGTGTACTCGTGGAGTAGGGATGGGTGCATTCCGCAATACCAATCCGCAGCTGGTGTCGACCCGTCGTCGAAGCCGAAGGATGTGGAGCTGCTGTTGGACGCTTCTGCTTACCCGGAACAGAGGAAGCTGTGCACGTTCATCAACCCTCATACCCCGGCTTCGGTACGGGCACAGGGCAATACGCTGCAAATCACGTACACCTTCGACGGCGAGCCGACCGTGACGTCGACGCTTGAGAACACAGCAGCCAGACAGCTCGACGACAACACCGCCGCTTATGTCGGTGAAGCAACGTTTTACATGAGCCTGGTCACGGACCCACACGTGCGTATCATCGTGATGTATCAGACCAGCACCGGGACGCGTGTGACCGAACGCACATATACGCCATACAAGCTCGCTTCATGACCTGCTCCGATTTCGGAGATGCCATCTTGGATACCGCATAGCTGACGTCGCAGATATCGTTACGTTCTTATGC
This sequence comes from Bifidobacterium crudilactis, assembly GCF_000738005.1. Taxonomy (NCBI): domain Bacteria; kingdom Bacillati; phylum Actinomycetota; class Actinomycetes; order Bifidobacteriales; family Bifidobacteriaceae; genus Bifidobacterium; species Bifidobacterium crudilactis. Next base: position 527,098 of record NZ_JHAL01000001.1, read on the forward strand.
GTCCGGAGGCTGTATGCTTCCGAAAGACACGACGAGTTACCCGGTGCACCGTGGTGCTGGAAATTCGTCGATGAAACGTGTCCCTACTGTTACATAGGTTGTACGCACGCTGATAGTTTCGCCTTGCATCCGACAATCGGGCCTGCCGATAGAATGTTCGACGTGCGTATTCTTCTTCCGCCATCCGAGGGCAAAACGTGGCCAGACTCCGGGCCTGCATTGGCACTTCGGGGCCTGTCGTTTCCTGAACTCACCGATGCACGAAGGCGTGTGCTCGAAGCGCTCATCGATGTGTCCGGCATGGAGGATGCCGCCGGGATTCTCAAAGTCGGCAAACGTGTCATGCCCGAGGTGCAGGCGCAACGCGAACTTCGCGATATGCCCTGTGCACCCGCATATCAGGTGTATACCGGCGTGCTGTTTCAGGCCGCACAGTTGCATGACGGCGACGAGGTGATGATTTTCTCGGGCTTGTTTGGTGTGACCACTGCAGAAGACCTCATTCCGGCATATCGCTTGTCGATGAACACGTCCCTCCCCGGCATAGGCAGCTTGAAAACGTTCTGGCGGCGTGAATTGACCAAGGCCGGATTCGGTCGAGCAAACTGCGTGGCAAAGCACGGCACGACCACAGATGCGGCTATCGACGATTCCGTGGGGACCACTGTGGATATGCGTTCCGGAGCGTATCAGGTCACGACTCCGCATGGGCAGTGGTGGGATCTGCGTGTGCTTGATTCACATGGCAAGGTGGTCACTCATGCGGCCAAGCACTATCGAGGACTGCTGACGCGAGCGTTGCTCGATGCGCGGCATGAATCACAGGAAGGGCACCCGGGCGTTTCTGCCGATATCAGGGAGCATGAGAAATCCATAGATGTGGCGCGGGTGGCACGAAGCTTGGGAGACGTTGAGATTGCGAACGATGGCCTTCGCCATCACATCACCTTAAGACTCCAAGAGAGTTGAGTCGGCGCGTTTTGACGCCTGAGCGCCGAGAGTCCGGTATCCCATCAACCGGGAATTAGATAACTGCACTAAAAGGACAGCTTTTTCGCCCAGAATATGCCGAATTGCTGTCCTTTTAATGCAGTTATCGTGTTGGGCGCCACCCGTGCATGCCAAAATGCGAAGAGCCGCTTAACCCCTAAAAGAAGAAAGACCAGGAACCTTGCGATTCCTAGCCTTGATTGGTAGCGGGGTCAGGATTTGAACCTGAGACCTCTGGGTTATGAGCCCAGCGAGCTACCGAACTGCTCCACCCCGCGACGGCTGCCTTACGACAGCTCTATCTACTTTAGGGGTGAAGCTGAGAATGTCAAACCGGTGTGGCGCACTTTGCTGGCAGAGGAAGTTTCTGCTTCGCCGAAGAACCAGGACAGTCGGACCGACGCCGTGGCGGTTCCTGACATCAGCGGAGACGGGTAGACTCTGCCGATCAGACCCGCCGCGCCTCCCATGTCCGTACCCCATTGCCGCAGAACCGATGCTCCACCCGATGCCCCACCTCGCGCCCCACCATGTTGCTCCGCCAAAGATGTCCACCACAGTGCCGCATGCTGCTATCACCCCTACCTGCAACTCCTCATAAGCACAGCTGATAGCGAGAGGGCTGTTCACTTCGGTCAGGCTTGCAATAATGGAGGGCATGCCAATCAATATTCCAAGTGGTCTGCCAGCAAGGGCGATTCTCGATTCGGAGAGAATCTTTGCTTTGGAGCGCCCAGAAGCCGAACAGCAGGACCTGCGTCCGCTGAGACTCCTGATATTGAACCTGATGCCGAAAAAGATTGAAACCGAAACAGAATTATTGCGGCTTATTTCCAAATCACCTCTTCAGGTTGAGGTCGATTTCATGAAAATCGCCAGTCATAAGGCCACGCACACCAGTCGAGACCACCTCCTGAAGTTCTATGAGCCCTTGAGTGAGGTTCGGGACAACTATTACGACGGATTCGTCGTCACCGGGGCCCCCGTGGAGCATCTGCCCTTTGACGAGGTCGATTACTGGGACGAGTTCAAGGAGATATTGGATTGGGCTTCATCGCATGCCTTCTCGACTCTGTACTTGTGCTGGGGGGCGATGGGTGCTCTCAACTACCGTTACGGTGTACGCAAGCACGTTCTCGACAAGAAAATTTTCGGTGTCTTTCCGCAGTATTTGCAGGACGAGTACTGCTTCATCACCAATGGATTCGATGAAATCATTCTGCAGCCGCATTCCAGGCTTGCGTCGATGGACGAGGGCGACATCGCCGCGAACCCTGATTTGCAGGTGCTTACCTGGGGAGAGGAGTCAGGTCCCGGTCTGATAGCCACGCGCGATTTTTCCGAAGTGTTCGCCTTGGGCCACTGGGAGTACGGAAAATACACCCTTGCGGACGAGTACGCGCGGGACATGAGCAAGGGCATGACCAATGTGCCGTTCCCGAAGAACTACTATCCTCACGACGACCCGTCGCAGGAGCCGCTGTTCGCCTGGCGAGCGCACGCGAATCTGTTGTGGCGCAATTGGCTGAACTGGGTCTATCAGACCACGCCGTATGATTTGGGCGCGGTTCCGGAGCTCAGGGCAAACAAACGTCTGGGCACGGATCGTTCGATTCGTCATGCACCCGGAAGCCCACGCCGAGACGGATACGCCATATTCGCAAAAGACGGGTATGGTGTGATTCAGAACGTGCGGGGTACGAACGAAACGGCATGATTCCAAGCCTAAGCGGGCGAGACGGCGCAAAACGCCGTCAAAGCCTTGCGGCACAAGGGCTTAAGGGTCATGTCCACATTCGCAAGTAGACCATTCACTAGCCATTCGGAGCAGAATGTCCGCGTCTACGGGATTCGCTTCCCGAAGGTGCTGGCGGACTGCTTTATGGGTGATGTGAGGAAACCTTCGCGTCACAATGTCATCGAATACTGGCGTTATATTTAATGCTGGTCGGGAAAAGCAGGAGGCGTTAGATGACGGGTTTGTACGGTGCACAAACGCTGGTAGCCGCGTCGAACGAGCCGGATTATCCGACTATCCAAGACTTCCTTCCTCCGGAGATCCTCTTCCAAGGAACTCCTTTCGCGATCAATCGCATCATCCTGGTTCGTATCATCGCCACCGTGGTGCTGTTGCTTGTCCTCGGCATCACTGCTTCGCGGGCGAAGCTCATTCCCGGAAGATGGCAGTCGGCCGTCGAGTGGGTTCTGGACTTCGTGAAGAACAGCATCGTGTACGAGGTCATGGGGGAGCTGCGCGGCAAGCGCTATGTGCCGATGATCACCACGGTGTTCATGACCATCGCCGTATTCAATCTTTGCGGTGAGATATCAGGTCTGAACATCGCTGCAACGGCGACCATCACCATGCCTTTGGTATTCGCCATCTGGACCTTCTGCCAGTATTGGGGCGCGGCGATACGTGAGAAGGGTCTCGGGAAGTATCTCAAACAGGAACTGATTCCTGAGGGAGTTCCTGCACCCGTGCTCATTCTCGTTGCTCCGATGAATCTTCTCGAGATTCTCGTCATCCGCCCGCTCTCACTGACCATCCGTTTGTTCGCCAATATGATGGCGGGGCATATCGTTCTTGCCCTGTGCCTGGCCACCACGCAGTTCTTCCTCTTCGAGGTTTCGAACAAAGCGATGATGCCCTTGGGCGGTCTGATGTTCGTCGCCGGTTTCGCGATGACCCTGTTCGAGATGTTCATTGCCTGCCTGCAGGCCTTCATCTTCGCAATTCTTTCCACTGTATACATCAATCTCAGCTACCCGGAGAACGACTAGACTTCGAGTGGTCATCGGTTTTTTCGAGGTAACAAGCTCGAATAAACCACCAGAAAGGAATCAACTATGGATATGGTTACTCTCGCACAGGTCGCTGGCAACCTGAGTGCTATCGGCTACGGCCTTGCGGCTATCGGACCTGGCATTGGTCTGGGTATCGTCATCGGCAAGACCATTGAAGGCACCGCACGCCAGCCTGAGCTTGGTGGCCGTCTGCAGACTCTGATGTGGATCGGCGTTGGTCTTATCGAGTTCCTTGCACTGCTGGGCATCGTCTGCGGCTTCCTCTTTAGCTGAACGTCGAATGATGGCAAGCAATTGGATAGGTGAAAGGAGGGTGACGAAGTGACGATAGCAGCAGAAAACGGAATCAGTCTGTTCCTGCCGAAGACCTACGACATCGTGTGGTCTTTGATAATCCTGGTGATTGTCGCGGTGTTCTTCTACAAGTTCTTCCTGCCCAAGTTCCAGGCGATCTTCGATGAGCGTGCAGCCAAAATCGAAGGTGGCATCGAGAAGGCGGACAAAGCCCAGAAGGATGCCGAGGCCGCGAAGAAGAAGTATGAGGATCAGCTCGGCGAAGCGCGTATCGCAGCATCGAAGATTCGTGATGACGCACGGGCGGAAGCCTCGCACATCATTGCCGATGCTCGCAGTCGTGCGGAAACCGATGCTTCGCAGATCACCTCCAATGCACAGCGTTCCATCGAATCGCAGCAGCAGCAGGCCTTGGTGAGTCTGCGCGGTGAAGTCGGCACTCTGGCCACCGCTCTAGCAGGCAAGATTCTCGGATCGAAGCTGGAAAGCGAAGAAGTGCAGAAGTCGATGATCGATTCGATGATCGAGCAACTCAATGACGGAAAGAAGGAGCGCTGACGGCCCGAACAGGGTTCGTCTCACGCTTCTGAAGGAGGTGACATGCGAGGAGAAACGTCGCTGAACTCCGACCGGTGCGCCCGGGAGAAGTTCGCACCGATGCTGCGCGAGGCCAATGTGCAGGCGGGCGTCGTGTCAAGCGAGTTATTCGATTTCGCCAACCTGCTGGATTCGAATCCGCGGATTGAGCGGGCGCTCACCGACCCTTCTCGTCCGGCTTCGGACAAGAAGGAACTGGTCGATAGGCTTCTCGAGCAGTCAGGAGCGTTGCCCTTGACCAAGGAGATTCTCGAGGATCTCGCCCAGCGTGGTTGGAGCAAGGTGGAGCATATAGCGAATGCCGTGGAGGATCTCGCTGTGGATGCCACGCTCTATTACGCGGACGTCAAGGGAGTGACCGCAACCGTGGCCATCGAGCTCGCGAAGATTCATTCCGCGTTCCTCAATATGGCCCAGGTTCGTTCGCGGCTTTCCGACACACAGGTCAGTGCAGACACGAGAATCAAGTTCCTCAAGCAGTTGCTTGCAGGGCAGCGTCTGAACCCTCTGACTCTGGTGCTGGCGGAACACGCGACCAGGGATCTGCGCAACCGTCGTTTCCTGTCGACGCTTTCGTGGCTTATCAACGAGATCTCCCGCCATATGGGGGAGCAGGTGGTCACCGTCGTTTCGGCCGTGCCTCTGACGCGCGAGCAGTTCAGCGGCATCATCAGCGCATATTCAGCCAAGCTGGGCAGACCGGTGCATATCAATTCCGTGGTGGATCCCAAGGTCCTTGGGGGCTTGAGAATCCAGTTCGGCGCTGAGGTGCATGACAACACGGTCGTCGCACAGCTGCAGCAGCTGCGGCGCAAGGTTGGGGTAAGCGCGTGATACGCATGCGAAAGACTTACAAACAGTATAAGAAAAAGGAGTGATCATGGCGGAACTTACCATTGATCCTGCCACGATACGCAAGGCGCTCGATGATTTCGTCGAGTCGTACAAGCCGTCGGAAACACCCACCCAGGAGGTCGGGTATGTCCGTACGGCTGGCGACGGCATTGCGCACGTGGAGGGGTTGCCCGGCTGCATGGCCAATGAGTTGCTGACTTTTGAAAACGGCACTCTGGGCTTGGCGTTCAACCTGGACGCCCGTGAAATCGGCGTGGTTATCCTCGGTGATTTCGCAGGTATCGAGGAAGGCCAGGAAGTCAAGCGGACGGGTGAGGTGCTTTCCGTCCCCGTTGGCGATGGCTACCTCGGTCGTACGGTGAACCCTTTGGGCGAGCCTATCGACGGTCTTGGCGATATCAAGAGCGAGGGGCGACGCATTCTGGAGGCTCAGGCCCCGGATGTGATGCACCGTCATCCGGTGGACGAGCCGATGTCGACCGGCATCAAGGCCATCGACGCCATGACGCCAATCGGCCGAGGCCAGCGTCAGCTCATCATCGGTGATCGCCAGACGGGAAAGACCGCTCTGGCCATCGATACGATTATCAACCAGAAGCAGAACTGGGAGTCCGGCGATCCGAAGAAGCAGGTGCGCTGCATCTACGTCGCCATCGGGCAGAAGGGTTCCACCATCGCTTCGGTGCGTGCCTCCCTCGAGGATGCCGGTGCCATGGAATACACCACCATCGTGGCATCTCCGGCTTCGGATTCGGCAGGCTTCAAGTACATCGCCCCGTACACGGGCTCGGCAATCGGCCAGCATTGGATGTACAACGGCAAACACGTGCTCATCGTCTTCGATGATTTGAGCAAACAGGCCGAAGCATACCGCTCCATCTCGCTGCTGCTGCGTCGTCCGCCGGGGCGTGAAGCGTACCCGGGTGACGTGTTCTACCTCCATTCCCGCCTGTTGGAACGCTGCGCGAAGCTTTCCGACGGACTGGGCGGCGGTTCGATGACCGGTCTGCCGATCATCGAGACGAAGGCCAACGATGTTTCCGCTTACATCCCGACCAACGTCATCTCCATCACCGATGGCCAGATCTTCCTGCAGTCGGATCTGTTCAACGCCAATCAGCGCCCTGCCGTCGATGTGGGCATCTCGGTGTCCCGAGTCGGTGGCGCCGCTCAGACCAAGGCATTGAAGAAGGTCTCCGGAACGCTGAAGATCTCCCTGGCCCAGTACCGCTCATTGGAATCCTTCGCGATGTTCGCATCCGATTTGGATGCTGCGTCGAAGGCCCAGCTGACCCGTGGAGCACGACTGACCGAGCTGCTGAAGCAGCCTCAGTTCACGCCGTACCCGATGGAGCAGGAGGTCGTTTCGGTATGGATCGGCACGCACGGCAAAATCGATGACTTGGATCTCAAGGACGTGCTGCCCTTCGAGAAGGGTCTGATGGATTATCTCGATCACAATACGAATGTCCTCAAGACCATTCGCGAGACCGAGGACTTCACCGATGACACGGAGCAGGCTCTGGAAGCTGCCGTGACCGAGTTCCGCGGAACCTTCGTCACCAAGTCCGGAACACCGCTCGAAGGTGCGAAGAAGAACAACGAGGCGGGTCCGGCTCCTATCGAGCAGGAACGAATCGTTGCGGGGGCGAAGTAAGCTATGGGCTCCCAACTCGCATTCAAGTCAAGGATCGCCTCAACCGCGTCGCTGGAAAAGATTTTCAACGCGCAGGAGATGATCGCGTCCTCGCATATCTCCAGAGCCCGCAATGTGGCTTTGGACGCGAAGCCGTACACTGATGCGATTTTCGATGCGGTCCAGTCCCTGGTGGCGCACACGCATATCACTCATCCGATCGTGCAGAAGAACGAGGAGAACGACCGCGTCGCTGTTCTCGCTCTGACGGCCGACAGAGGCATGGCAGGAGCCTACACCTCGTCGATCATCCGCGAGACGGAAGGCTTGCTTGCCGGCCTTGATAAGTCCGGCAAGAAACCGGAGTTGTACGTGTACGGGCGCAGAGGCGTGTCCTATTACAAATACCGTAATCGGGACATTGCCGGAACCTGGGAGGGCGACAGTGACCAGCCTGGCGTCGAGGTGGCGGAGGAGATTTCCAAAGCCCTGCTCGAAGCCTATATGACACCCGCCGCAAAGGGTGGTGTGGCTGAGCTCTATGTGGTGTTCACCGAGTTCGTAAACATGGTGGTGCAGAAGGTCCGCGTGTTGAGGATGCTTCCGGTCGAGTTGGTCCATACGCCGAAAGCGGTCCATGTCGACATCGAACCGTCAGTGCCGCAGGAGGAGAAGGATAAGGCAGCTCCTCTCTACGCCTTCGAACCAGGTGTCGACGAGGTGCTCGACGCGATTCTGCCGAAATACATCCAGTCTCGAATCCACGAATGTCTCCTGACGGCTGCGGCTTCGGAAACGGCTTGCCGACAGAACGCCATGCACACCGCTACGGACAATGCACGAAATCTCATCGACGATCTGACACGTAAGCTGAACGCTTCGCGTCAGTCTTCGATAACGCAGGAACTTACCGAAATTATCGGCAGCGCAGATGCGTTGAACAAAGAGGAAGGGTAGGAACGCCAATGGTTGGAGAGCAAAGCACTCAGACCACAGCGGCGCCTGACGAGGTCGCAGAACCGGATCAGGGTCGTATCACACGTGTCCAAGGCTCGGTTATCGACATTGAGTTCCCGGTGGGTCATCTGCCGGATATCTACAACGCCTTGACCGTCAAGATCAATTCGGTGGGAAATACCGAAGGCGAGACCCTGCATGAAATCACCCTTGAGGTCGAGCAGCACCTTGGCGACTCCATCGTGCGTGCGGTCGCACTGAAGCCTACGGATGGTCTGGTCCGTGGCGCACTCGTGACGAATACGGGAGGCCCGATCGAGGTCCCCGTGGGCGACGTGACCAAAGGACATGTCTTCGACGTGGCCGGTCACATCCTCAACGCCAAGGATGACGAGCACATCACCATTTCGGAGCGTTGGCCGATACACCGCAATCCACCGGCATTCGACCAGTTGGAGTCGAAGACCGAGATGTTCGAAACGGGCATCAAGGTCATCGATTTGCTGACGCCATATGTGCAGGGCGGCAAGATCGGACTGTTCGGCGGAGCCGGTGTGGGCAAGACCGTGTTGATTCAGGAGATGATTCAGCGTGTGGCTCAGAACCACGGCGGTGTCTCCGTGTTCGCAGGTGTAGGTGAGCGTACCCGTGAGGGCAACGACCTGATCGGAGAGATGGCGGAAGCCGGCGTGCTCGAGAAGACTGCGCTGGTGTTCGGACAGATGGATGAGCCCCCGGGGACTCGTCTTCGCGTGCCGCTGACCGCTCTGACGATGGCGGAGTACTTCCGTGACGTGCAGAATCAGGACGTGCTGCTCTTCATCGACAACATCTTCCGGTTCACGCAGGCGGGTTCCGAGGTTTCCACACTGCTGGGGCGTATGCCTTCCGCAGTGGGTTACCAGCCGAACCTTGCCGATGAGATGGGCGCCCTGCAGGAGCGCATCACCTCCACCAGAGGGCATTCGATTACGTCGTTGCAGGCTATCTACGTGCCCGCCGACGATTACACCGACCCTGCTCCCGCGACGACATTCGCCCATTTGGACGCCACCACCGAGCTTTCCCGCGATATCGCTTCGAAGGGTATCTACCCGGCCGTGGACCCGTTGTCGTCGAACTCCCGAATCCTCGACCCTCGATACGTCGGTCAGGCTCATTACGACTGCGCGAACCGCGTCAAGGCGATTCTGCAGCGCAACAAGGAGCTTCAGGACATCATCGCACTGATCGGCATCGACGAATTGTCCGAAGAGGACAAAACCACCGTCAACCGTGCACGTCGCATCGAGCAGTTCCTCGGGCAGAACTTCTACGTGGCCGAGAAGTTCACCGGACGTCCTGGTTCGTATGTTGCCGCTGACGAGACCATCGAGGCATTCACCCGTATCTGCGACGGCGTGTATGACGATGTTCCCGAACAGGCCTTCACGGGGATCGGCGGAATCGACGATCTGGAGAAGAAGTGGCATGACATGCAGAAGGAATACAACGCATAATGGCCGGTGAAGAGAAGTCCACGATGCAGGTGAACATCGTAGCCTCCGATCGTCCGGTGTGGTCCGGAACCGCAAGGTCCGTGACCATACCGGCCTCCGAGGGCGGCATGGGCATACTGCCGGACCACGAACCTGTGCTGACCGTCATCCGGGAAGGTGTGGTCACCGTGACCGAGGCAGAGGGCACGCAGCACTCCTTCAACGTCAATGACGGTTTTATCGCCTTCGATTCGAATAAGCTGACGGTCGCGGTCGAACGCGGTTCACAGCTGAAAGACGGGCAACAGGATTAGGTTCCGTTCCGTGCCTGTTGCGCCGGAAACCGTCCAGCGGCGTTTGAACGGTATCCGTGCGAATTGAGAACGGTTGCGCGCAATAAGGTGCCGAAACGTGGAGCATCGCCTGAGAGGGCGTGTCTCTCCACGTTTCGGCACCTTTGCCGTCTGTGGGTGTCTAAGCGGTGATCGTATGCCGGTTGTGACACGGTCGACCTCCGCGCTATGGTGACACCTATGCGCATAATCGTTGCCGACTGCACCGCCGTATATACAGGGAGACTCAATGCATCCTTGCCTTTGGCCAGGCGGGTGCTGCTTATCAAAGAGGATTCCAGCTGTCTGATTTTTTCGGAGCTGGGTTCATACAAGCCGCTGAACTGGATGGCGGCTCCTTGCACGCTGCGTGAACTGGAACCTGACGGTGACGCGACGGCACTGCAGCACGAGGAATTCCTTGATGCCGCACTTCAATCGGATGCAGGGGCGTCTGCGGCTCAGTCCGACAAAGAGGCCATGCAGCTTCCGGAGAAGATTATCAGGGTCAATTCGACCAAATCGGATGATGTGCTCACGGTCTCCTTGATGAACATCGTCAGTGACCAGTATTTCGCGTTGGGCACCGACCCCGGTTTGACGAAGGACGGCGTCGAAGATCACCTGCAACGCTTCCTTGCACAGCAGATTGAACGTCTTGGAGAGGGAACCAGCCTCGTCAGGCGTGAGTATCCGACGGCTATCGGTCCGGTTGACATCATGGCGGTAGATGCCGAGGGCAAGCATGTGGCCGTGGAAATCAAACGACACGGTGGCATAGACGGTGTCGAGCAGCTGACCAGATACTGTGAGTTGCTGAACCGCGACCCCCTGCTTGCGCCTGTGCGCGGCGTCTTCGCCGCCCAGACGATTACACCCCAGGCCAAAACCCTGGCGGAGGATCGGGGATTCTCATGCCTGCTGCTTGACTATGAGGACATGAAGGGTGTGCAGAGCGACGAACTGACTCTTTTCTAGTGCAAACACGGGCAGGGATGCGGTTGTGTAGGGATATTCAGTCGCACAGCGTGTATCCGCGCGATTGATGAATACCGGAATGGCGGCATTCCAACCTTCCTCCGTGCAAGCCGCGGATCGGGCATTCGGCAATCCCTACATAACCGTGTTCGGTGCAGAGGACACCGTTAAAATGTCGTCTTCGTCACATCTGCAGCCGCTTGGCGCATCACGGTGTCTCGACGGTATCTTCGAATTGCCTGAAATATCAAGGAAATTGAGCACGGACACTAGATATAGGGGTGCAAGCGTCAACACGCCACGAGAGATAGTGGTTTTGTTTTCAGACTACACGCGTGTAATCTCCAAGAACACGAGAATTACACGAATGTTTTTTTGGGAGTGATCACGATGCCGATAACCGTCTTTGCGAAGCCTCATTGCCCGCAGTGCGATGCCACCAAGCGTCAGTTCAACAAGCTTGGCGTCGAATACGATGTCGTGGATCTCACCCAGGACGCACAGGCTTTGGAAGACTTTCGTGCCGCGGGATATCGCCAGGCACCCGTCGTGGTCGCAGGCGAAGATACCTGGACCGGTTTCCGTCCGGACATGATCAAGAAGGTCGCCGAGTTCATCAACGCCTGATAGCCGTCGCTTTCGGCGGCTGCTGTTCACCGAAGCTTTGTTGATGCCCACAGATTGATTTGTCGTTGACATAAGAGGTGCGCCCCCATCCGAGGACTGAGTCATCAGTCTCGGATGGGGGCGCACCTCTTGTATTGCAGTCCGCGTCGGGATTAATATGCCGCGAGGATATCGACCACGAATACCAGGGTCGAGTTCGCCGGGATGCTTGATTGCGCTTCCGAACCATAGCCCAGGCTCGGAGGAATGATCAGCAGGACCTGTGAACCCACGGTCTGTCCGGCAAGACCCTGCTTCCAACCCGAAATCACCTGACTCAGGCTGAAATCGGTGGCGGTGCCTCTATCCCATGAGGAGTCGAACTGTTTTCCGGTGCTTGCGAGCCATCCGGTGTAATTCGCGCTGACGGTCTGCGTATCCTTGACTTCGGCTCCGCTGCCCTTGATGAGGGTCTGGACGACCATGTCACTGCCCGGCTTGTAGTCGTTCATGTCCAGTGACGGCTTGCCGGTCTTGTCGAGCGTGACCTTCGGCAGATTGGAGGGAATATCGGTGACCGCAGTGCCTTCGGCGCGTGTCAGGGCCTTGGACTTGGAGACCAGGGTCATCACCATCAGATATGTGGTGGCGTTCGATGACGTCGTCGCCGTGCTGGTGGAGGTGTCCTTGATGCCGAAGGCTATCGTCGTGTTGATTTTCTGACCTTTGAGCAGGTTATAGTAGGCCGAGTTCATCGAGGATGTCCGTATGACCATCGAGCAGTCGGGGGTGTTCTTCTCCCAGGTCGAATCCAATTCCGAGCCGTTGACGGCGCTGATGGCGATGCTCTGAGCGCAGACACGGTCGCCGTCCTGAAGCGCCTCGCCGTTTCCTTCCTGAAGGATGGAGTAGGTGTTGTTCTGAACGTCGAAAGGCTTGGAGAAGCTTACCGTCGGTTTTTTGCCGAGTTCGCCTTTTGCCTCGACGCCGGTCATTTTGGAGAGTTTGACGCTGGAGCTGGCGGAGGAGGACGAGGAAGCGCTGGAGGAGGAGCTATCGGAAGCCGAACCGCTTCCGCAAGCCGCCAGACCGAGGCACATCGTCAGGGCGCAGCACACTGAAAGCGCCTTGCCGAACTGGTGTTTGCTGAGTATATGTCGCATATTGGCTAACTCTAACGCCTTGTCCTGATTTTGCGATTAAGCCGAGGGTTTGGGGAACCTGTAGAATAGCGGTGTTATGGATGGAAAAGCACACGAAAAGAACGAAGACTCCGCAGGGGGAGCACCTTCGCGTCGCAGCAGGCTGATGAGGGGTGTCGTCACTCCCGTCCTCGGCCTGCTCGCCGTTGCATGCATCGTGTTGGGGATTATGAACGCGACCGTATGGAAGCCGAGTCGGAACATTTCGGCTGACACATCGGTGACGTCACGGTACATCACCACGGACCCGGGTGTTCTGAACCTTGTGGACGATCAGGTGGATGTGACTCTCAAGGCCTCGGATGCCCAGGCGACCGTATGCATGGCCATCGGTTACGCGCAGGATGTGTCAGGGTGGCTGGCAGGTCATCGGTATACGAGAATCACCGGTCTCGATACCTGGAACACGCTGGAACAGCGCAGCACTGCCGCCGCATCGGCGCAGTCCTCAGAGAACGCGGTGGCGTTCCAGGATTCCGATATGTGGCTAAGCACGAAATGCGCCACAGGGTCTGTCAGCATGAAGATCACCGATGACAGCAATCGCACGGTGCTGATAGCCGACACCGACGCGAGTGCGGCTCAGGACGCGAATTCTCAGGGCAGGACGTCGATGACGATGAGCTGGGTACGCACCCAGGTCCCCGATTTCGCCATGCCCTTGTACTTTGCCGGAGGTCTGCTTGCGGTTCTCGGTGTGATGACGGCATCGGTGTTCGCCATGGAACCGGAGCGAAGGCGTAAACGCGAAGCCGAGGGCCATGAGGAACAGGAGCCCGAGATTACCGTACTCCAGGCCTTCACCGGCACCTTGTCACCTATAGGACGAGGCATACGTTCGGCGGTCAGGTCGAAATCCGCTTCGAAGTCTGCGGACAAGGACAGGAACGGCAAACGACGCGACAGGTCCCGTAGGCACCTCACTCAGGATGAGGCCTTCTCCACGGAGCCGGAGGAAAGTCTGGGCACACCCAAGATTATCGACGCCGGTTCGCGCAACATGGTTGCCGACCAGCAGCACAAGCACAGGCATCACGGTCTGCAGGCCGTTGTCGCCGCGGTCGAGGATGAGATGCATCCCGTTCACGAATCAGGTGACGGCGACGCTGAACGCCATAGCAGGCACGAGAACCCGCACGAGAATGCACAGGAAGATAGGTCTCGTTCAGATGCCGAGCGTTCCGAGACGGAGCGTGAACACCGTTCGGAGCGTTCATCACGGCGTGCGCAGCGCATGAATCGCAGCTCGAAGCCATTGACGCACTCTGAAGATGCAGTACAGGCATCTTCCTCCGAAGAGACGACGGTTATCAGCAACGAGGATCTGGCGGCATTCTTCGCCAGATTGTCCTCGGAGGAAGCCAAGAAGGATAACTCGGCGGAAGACAAGGCCGACGATTCCGCAAACCGTGACGCCGAGGTGAGTGAAAGTGCCGGTAAGAACACGGCAGGGGAGGAGCAATGACTATCAGAAAAGGTATGAAGGCCACATTCTGTGCGATTCTGGCGGGTTCTCTGGCGTTTACCCTTGCCGCCTGTGAGGGGCAGGTGCCGCAGGTCTCCACATCCACGTCGAGTTCCAAAGCTCCTGATCTGACTCAGAAGCAGGAGAAGGCGATACGGGACAAGATTCTCGACAGTCTGAACAAAGCCAATGAGGCGAAGGACCCTTCATTGCTTGAGTCCAGGGTCACCGGACCGCAACTGCAGATACGTACCAGCGAATTGAAGGTCGCTCAGGCCACCGGCACGCTCGATGCGAAGACCACGATTCCCAGTGACATCATGCAGACGGTCATTCCGACCGATAGCGGTTGGCCGCGTTCGGTGTTCACCATCACCACCACCACCTCGGACCAGCAATCGAAACGACTTCTGGTGCTTGATCAGAATTCGGCACGGGAGAACTTCAAGCTTTGGGGCGTCGCACGGCTCTTTCCCGGGGCTCAGTTGCCGAAATTCCAGGTTCCCAGCATCGGCTCCCAGATGGGACAGGTGAATGACAGCGGACTCGTCGCCACTCCGGCCCAGGCGGTGCAACGGTATGCGGATCTGTTGCAGAACGGGGCTTCCAGCAAATACGCCGATGAGTTCGGCGCTGATTATTTCCGCCAGGATCTCGGGAAGCTTACGGAAACGGTGCAGGAAGGCATCGCCGCCAACAACGGTACTCAGCAGCAGGTCTTCTCCGCGCAGGCCGACGGCATCAAGGTAATGCGTTCCTCGGATGGTGGTGACCTCGTGGTCGCCCAGATCAATTCGGTCTGGACCAGAACCGCCGGTGAAGGACGTGAATCCCTTCCCGCCTCAGATGCGGAGAAAGCCTTGTTCGGAACGACGACGGCGACCAGCACCATCAAGGCGAGTTATGTGAACGTCGTGGCGATGTATATTCCGCCCGCAGGTTCGGATGCGAAGATACAGGCAGTCGGCGCCGAGCGTCAGCCGATTACGGTCGAAGCTCAATAATGCAACTTTTTGCGCGGACTGGTCGTTGCATCCATCGCGGCCTTTGAACCGTTCAACGGCGGTTCGCAGAGATATGAGTAAGCAGGAGGGTCATATGGCAACAAATAATCAAGGATTCCAACCCGGGGTCTCTTTGGCGGGCGCGGTCGATCTGGAAGCTCTCAAGCATCAGGCGAAGGCTCAGCCGGGTGAAGCGGGCGGTGCCCCGGCGGCAGGCGGATATGTCATCGACACCACATCATCGGGTTTCCAGGCGGTGATGCAGACTTCGGCGACGTTCCCGATTCTCTTGCTGCTATGGGTGCCGAGCGATAAACGCCTTTTCCCGCTTGCCAAGGCGCTGGCGGATGCGGTCAACGTGCAGAAGGGCAAGGTGCAGCTCGCGCGTATCGACATAGCTGCCGAACCTGAGATCGCGCAGGCCTTCCGCGTCCAGGGAGCTCCGGCGTTATTCGCTTTGATAGGTGGAAGACCCATGCCTGTGCTGCAGGGGATGCCGTCGGATGAAGAGCTCAAGCAACTCACCGATGAACTCATCCCGCAGGTCATCAGCCTCGCACAGCAGTCAGGAGTGACCGGCACCGCGCCGTATCAGGAGACCGCGGACTCGGCTTCGGATGAACAGACCGAGGCAGCTGAAGATGCTCCTGCGCTCCCCGCCGCTCACCAACGTGCACACCACCTCGCCGAGGAAGGCGATTATTCAGGTGCTGCCGAGGCGTATGCGGCGGTGCTCGAGGATGACCCTAGCGATACGCTTGCGGCCAGGGAACGTGCCAAGGCCTTGCTGCTGGCTCGTTCAGCGGCGTTGGATGTCAGGGTCGTGCGACAGGAGGCGGCGGAGCATCCTGATGATGCGGAGGCGCAGCTGTCCGTCGCGGATGTCGATATGATCGGCGGGCAGATCGGCGACGCCTTCGACCGGCTGCTCGAGTATTTGGGAAGTCATCGTGACCAGATGGAGCCCGTGCGCCAACGGCTGCTTGAATACTTCCTGATTCCCGAGGCTTCCGATCCTCGGCTGAAAACCGCACGTCAGCGTCTCGCCACGTTGATGTACTGACAGGCAGGTGGATGACCGCGCTTCCTGAAGGGTGTCGGCATTGACGTCGTTGTCCCACCGTGTGGCGCGGGCATTGACGTCGTAAGCTCAGTGCTTCTCTCTGCGGTTCGTGCCGAAGCCCTCCAGGAAATGCGGGCCCGTGGTGAGCAGCTCATATTCGAATTGCTCCTTCCACAGCGCATAGGGGCGTTCCGCCAGACCGTCGTTGGAGAAGCGAACGTCGTCCGTGATTTCAGTGACGCAGAAGTCCGGTATTACCAGGTCGGTGACGGGGCCGCGTCTCTCCGCTTCCGCCACGATAAGCGGCGCGTTGCTTCCGCCGAAGACGTCGATGTCCCAGCCGTCTTCCCCAAGCCAGGCGCTATAGCGGTTCTTGACTATGGGAGAGCCTCCGCGAAGCACGAGTTCGACGGCGACATCCGGGTCGATGTCCCTCTCCGCTTCGTACCGGGTTCCACCGATTGCCGGCCCCTTGACGGTGACGGAGGCGTCCGTGAACGCGTCACGGTGGCGTTGCAGCGTCGCGATCGCCTGAGTCTTACCATCCATGGCCAAACGGACGTTGTGCGCTTGGAGTCTCACCCGGAGTGCGAAATTATCCTGATGGACGTAGTAGCTCTGAACGATGAGAATCGGTGCGTCGCCGTCATCCAGATCCGCAGGGAAGGCATGGCAGAAGAATCGTCGTTCGTATTCGAAGTCGCTCAGATCGTCTCTCATGCCATCATTGTAGGGTCTGGCGGTGATGTGGGCACGCTGGTGCCGGTCGCCGGGCGGGTGCATGTGCCACCTGCGACGCTTAGAGGGGAGGGGCTTTCGATGCCGCGTGTGCATTTGACGCGGTATTGGCATAGTATGGACGGGTTGCCGTTAGGCATACGGGCTTGTAGCTCAGTGGATAGAGCGTCTGCCTCCGGAGCAGAAGGTCGTGGGTTCGAATCCCATTAAGCCCACTTTCCCGGTAATGCCTTGACTCATGATGCCACTGCGGTCAGTGAATACCAGTCACCGGTGGTGTGTTGAAGGCTGTGCCCGAGTCGTGGTGTGCCTCAGAATGAGTTCGACCGGTACGGTCTGATGAGCGGCATCGACATGCTCGCCTCGGATCAATGCCAGTGTTTTCTTCGCGGTAATCATTCCGAGTGCGCGCGGATCCTGTCTGACGGTGGTCAACCCGACTTCCTCGGCGAAGGTGCTGTCGTCGAAACCTGTGATCGATATGTCCTTGGGAACGTCCATCCCGTATTTCCTTATCTGGAACAGAAAGGGCACGGCGAGTGAGTCCTGGTGGAAGCAAAGGGCGGTTGCGGGCTCTTGTTGTCCTAGCAGCGCCGTCATGGCCGCATTGATGCAGGTGTCGTCGTCATCGACCTGCAACACCTGCTGATGTATGCCCAGTTTCTCGCAGGCTTTGATGAATCCCGTAACCCGCAGTTGTGAGCTGAAGCTCAATGAGGATCCGAACGACTCGAGAATATACATGATGTTCGTATGCCCTAGTGTATGCAGATGGCGGACAGCCAGCCCGATGCCGGTGCCGTCGTCGATGCTGACGGAGGCGCTGAATCCGGAAGGCGAAGAGACGTTGATGCCGACGATGGGGATGTTCATGGATTTAAGTCTGGTTACTTCTTCAGGAAGAATGTCGAAGGAGGATACGATTACCGCGTCCGCATTGCGGCGCAACGGGAGATCCGCAAAAAAGTCCTTCCGCGTTTCGAGACTGTCTATCGGATACAGCACCAGGTCATATCCTTCCTCGCGAAGCACCGCGTTCAGACCTGACATGATTCCCGCAGTGAACCATTCAATATCGGCGCTGCCAATAAGCAGGGCGATTCTCAGTGACTGCCCCGATTTCAGGGTGCCTGGTGCTCGCGAAACGGCGAAGTTGAGGGATTCCGCTGCTTTGAGAACCTTGGCTCTGGTGGTTTCCGAAACGAGTTCCGGCCGGGTGAAGGAACGGGATACCGTTGCCACCGAGACACCTGATTGTCGTGCGACTTCGCTGATGCTGGCTTTCATCGCTGCCTCCTATCTGCAAGCTGTAGCAATCGTATCCTTTGAATCGAAGAATCGTTGTTGTCCCTGGCGTACTGCTCGTATGCCCGTGGTTACGGCCGCCGTCTGTCCACAATGCGCCATCGGGTGCACGAGCACAGTGTAGAGAAACAAGGGCAGTATTGCAAAGCTTTGCATAAAATGACAATATTTACATGAGAATTTGTTTTGACAACTCAGAAGTCCTAGTTGTAAAGTAGTCGTGTTCTTCAATACTTACAACGAAGTGAGGGAAAAATGAATCTCAAACGCTGTGTCGCTGCTTGTGTTGCAACGCTTAGCATTATTTCACTGGCTGCTTGCGGCGGTGGCTCTGGTGAATCTTCAGGAGTAACCGATACCAAAAGCGACAAAGGGCTCGAAGTCCTTGGCGAGAACGTCAAATACGACCCCAATCATCTCGTCAACGGAGGTAAGCCGATATCGGTCGATTACTGGACTTGGGGAGATAAGAGCACCGATCCGGTGATCTCACTGATAAAGGATTACGAAAAGATTTATCCCAATGTCAAAATCAATGTGGTAACTGTCACGTGGGACGACTACTGGACTAAGCTCCCGCTGGCGCTCAAAGGCAAGAACGGGCCTGCGTTGTTCAACGTGCACAATTCGCAGGATGCGTTGCTGCGCCCATACCTCGCCAACTATGATATTCCGATCAAGGATCTGGAAGCCGACTACACCAATGTCAACACACATGAGGTCGACGGCAAAGTAGCCTATATCGATTCGGTCATCAACACCGGCAACATCTATTACAACAAAACGATGTGGAAGCAAGCAGGTCTGACTGACAGCGACATCCCGAAAACCTGGGACCAGCTCGTCGCCGTGGCGAAAAAGCTTACGAAGTTCGATGGGTCCAAGATGGTGCAGGCCGGTTTCAATATCAACGGGGACAGTACGTATGACGCGCTTTGGCAGGGCCTGAATTATCAAAAGGGCGAGTTGATGTTCAACAAGGCGGGCACGAAGGGCAACTACGACAATGCCGTCACCAAGGAGAATCTCCAGTTCCTCAAGGACCTGTATGACAAGGACAAGGTAGGAGCCACGAATTTCGGTGACGACGCGACCCAGAGTTTCGGCAACGGCCAGACCGCAATGGTGTATCGCTGGGGGTGGATGGAAGGCACGATGAAGGAGAAATACCCTGATATCGACTACGGCGTATTCGCTACTCCGACGTTCACCGAAGATACGCCGTTCGCCTATGACCGGTATAACGGCGAGTCAACCGCCGGAATCAACAAGAACCAGAACGAAGAGCAGCAGAAGGTGGCACAGGACTTCGTCAAATACATGCTCGCCAATGACGACTTCCAGCGTTATGCGGTGCAGGCCCTGAATTCCTTCCCTGCAAAGAAGAGCATGCAGAATGATGAGCAGATTCTGTCCAATCCTGTTATGGCGGCGATCAAGCCTCGTATAGACAGGCTCATCTGGCCTGGACCTGCCCCGTCGACTATGGAGACCAGCCCCAAGCAGGCCTTCCAGAACGTGTTCCAGAACGGCACATCGATTTCCAAGGCCGTCAGCGACGCACAGACGCAGATCGATAAGGATATGAAGAGCGGCAGTTTCACTTCGGTGGAAAGCAAGTACGCATTCTATGACGAGGCCGCCGCTCAGCAGTGAGCGTAGATCTCTATCGAATTTTGGGGGAACTGCGTATTCAAGGCGTGCGGTGCGCACCTTGAATACGCAGATTCCTGGCGAATCTTGACATTGCAGGAAAACAAGCGTTTGGAAATGGGCGGAAATGGCAGCTTCACAGAGTGATCCTGGCGTGCTGGGGAAACGGCGCCGGGTCAGGGACGGGAATGACACCGTGGTGCAACGGGTGTTCAATATGCGCAATATCGCGGTCACTGCGTTAATCGTATATTTCAGTATCTTCATGGTCTATCCGATATACAAGGCTTTCGCGGGAAGTCTGCATGAGTGGAATCCACTGGTAGGTACATACAACTGGGTCGGATTGGACAATTTCAAGGCCGTGCTGACTGACGGTCTCTTCTGGAAATCATTATGGAACACCGCATATTTCTCGGTGTTCTCCATCGTGTTCAGAATCATCCTGGGCCTTGGCCTGGCACTGCTGCTGAGCTCTCGCCTGGTGAAGGCGAAAGATTCGCTGCGTGGATTGTTCTATATGCCGACGATCACACCTCTGGTCGCTGTGTCCTTTGTGTGGATGTGGATGTTCGATCCTCAATTCGGCATGATTAACAAAGTCACAGGTCTTGACATCAACTGGCTTAATGATTCGCATTGGGCGCTGCCTGCGATCATCATCATGACCATCTGGAAAGACTTCGGTTACGCCACGGTCCTGTACCTGGCGGGCCTGATGAATCTGCCCAGGGACGTCTATGAGGCGGCCCAGATTGACGGTGCCAACTCGTGGCAGACTTTCTGGCGGATTACCTTGCCGTTGCTCAAACCGACCACGCTGTTCATCGTGATCACCTCGTTGATCACCTATGTGCAGGCCTATGTGCAGATTCTGGTCATGACCGAAGGCGGCCCCGGTACGGAGACGTACACCATCAGCTATCTGATTTTCGATCAGGCTTTCCAGAAATACGACTTTGGCACCGCTTCGGCAATGAGCGTCATTCTCTTCGCCATAACCGGAGTCCTCACCATACTGATGTTCAGAGCGTCCGGAGACATGGAGCAATCATGAAAAAAGCAGCCTCTATCACGTTGACGATTCTGTTGTTCGCCTTGGCGTTCATCACGATCGTTCCCTTCCTGTGGATGCTGATCTCATCCTTCGCGACCAACAGTGACATCGTCAAAATCACCTCCTCGATTTTCCCGACGCCGACGACTCTGTCCAACTATTCGGGAATTCAGCAGAAATTCGACTTCCTCAGACTGTTCGCCAATTCGCTCTTCGTGGCAACGGTGAAAACCATCATCATCATCTACACCAGCGCCGTCCTGGGGTATGTGTTCTCGAAGATGCACTTCCGGGGACGGGATGTGTTGTTCGGCGTGGTGTTGAGCACCATGATGATTCCCTGGGCGGTAACCATTATTCCTCAGTATGAGATGATGGTGGATTTCGGTTGGCTCGATTCATACAGATCGCTTATCGTTCCGGGTCTCGTGAGCGGTTTTGGGGTCTTTCTCTTCAAGCAGTCGATTGGCGGGATCTCTGACGAGCTGATTGAGGCGGCGAAGTTGGACGGAGCCAGCGACTCAAGGATCTTCCATCGCATCATTCTGCCGATAAGTCATAACACCATTGCGGCTCTGGCTATTTTCACCTTCCTCTGGAACTGGGAGGACTATCTCTGGCCCTTCCTGATGATCACGGACGATAAAAAACAGCTGTTGTCGGTTGGGCTGAAAATGTTCAACGGTCAGTATGGGACCGACTACGGTGGTCTGTTCGCGGCGACATCTATTGCGATCATCCCGGTGATTGTCGTCTACATGATTTTCCAGAAACAATTCATCGCCGGCATAGCGTCAGGCAGTGGAAAGTGAGATCCTCCTCGGATCACCACACAACTCGATTGAAAAAGGAACGCACGAGTATGAAGGAATCCCAAGCCCTTGTGGCTTTCACGCCCACGACCGAGGCAGGTATGAACCCTGACGCTATCGTGCAGGGCGAATGTTGGCGCATCGGTATTCTTGATGAGGCACTGCTCAGATTCGAGTGGTCGGATGACGGTGTTTTCGAGGATCTGCCAACACAGATAGCCTGGAACAGGTCATTCGGTCCAACGCCGGAGTACCGAGTCACGCACCACGGCGACCTCACGATTATCGATACCGATGCGCTGCACGTGACCTATGACGGCAAACCCTTCTCCAAGGAGGGACTGAGCGTGGTCGTCAAGGGTGTCGATTCCCAATTCAACACCTGGCATTACGGCGAACATTCTCGTGGCAATCTCAGAGGAACGGCAAGGACCTTGGATGAGGCGGACGGTGCGATACCCCTTGGGGAGGGGCTGTGCTCCAGGGACGGCTGGGCCGTCATCGATGATTCCGCATCGAAGGTGCTGGCACCCGCCGATCGAGTGAAGGGCGAGCCCAATCCGTATGGTTCCTGGATCTTTGCAAGGGAACACCAGGAACAGGATCTGTATTTCTTCGGTTACGGGCATCGATACCGTGATGCGGTGAAGGCCTTCTACGCGTTGAGCGGTCATACGCCGCTCCTGCCACGTTTCGTGTTCGGCAACTGGTGGAGCAGATTCTACAAGTATGATGCCGCGGAGTATCTGGCGCTGATGGGTCGCTTCGTGAAGGAGGGGCTGCCTTTCACCACCGCGGTCATCGATATGGATTGGCACGTCGTCGACATCGACCCGAAGTATGGTTCCGGGTGGACAGGGTATACCTGGAATCGTGAGCTCTTCCCGGATCCGGAAGGTTTCCTGTCGTCCTTGCATCGGCGAGGGATGAAGGTCACGTTGAACGTTCATCCCCGTGACGGCATCAGGGCGTTCGAGGAAGGATACGTCAAGGCGGCCGAAAGTCTGGGAATTGATCCGCGTACGGGGCAAACGGTTGATTTCGATCTGACCCGTCCGCGTTTTGTGCAGGCGTATGCTGACCTGCACCATGATCTGGAACGGCAAGGGGTGGATTTCTGGTGGCTGGATTGGCAGCAGGGTGGTGTGACGCGCATGGAGGGGTTGGATCCCTTGTGGATGCTCAACCATCTGCATTATCTGGATTCCGGTCGTGAAGGGCGCTGGCCGCTCACCTTCTCGCGTTATGCGGGACCGGGCTCGCACCGCTATCCGATAGGCTTCTCGGGAGACACCTTGGTGTCTTGGGATTCCTTGAAATTCCAGCCGTGCTTCACGGCCACGGCGAGCAATATCGGATATGGCTGGTGGAGCCATGATATCGGCGGACACATGTACGGCTCAAGAGATGAGGAGCTGGAAGCGAGGTGGTACCAGCTCGGAACTTTCAGCCCGATCAACCGTCTGCATTCCTCAGCCTCATCGTTCAATACGAAGGAGCCGTGGAACTTCCACGCCGAAGTCAGATCGGTCATGGACGAGGCATTGAAGCTTAGGCATCGTCTGATTCCCTATCTGTATACGATGAATTGGAGAGCGGCGTATGACGGCGAGCCGTTGGTTGAACCGATGTATTGGCAACATCCCGAGATCGAGGAGTCATACGAGGTTCCCAACCAGTTCCGTTTCGGCACCCAGTTGATCGTGGCGCCGATCACTGAGCCGGTCGATACCGAGTCGAGGTTGGGCCACGCCGACGTCTGGTTCCCGCAAGGGGAGTATTTTGATTTCTTCGACGGAAGACGATATCTGTCGAGCGGCAGTGCAGGGCGCATGATGCAGGTCTGGCGCCCCTTGGACAGGATTCCGGTGTTCGCCAAGGCGGGCGGTATCGTGCCGCTGCAGCAGCTTCCTCCTGCAGGCGCCGAGGCAGGGCGCAGGATCAACGATGTGTCGAATCCCGAAAGCCTGACGTTGGTGGTGTTCCCCGGTGACAACGGAAAATTCGTCTTACGCGAGGATGACGGAACCTTCCCGGAGTCCGCCGATTTCGCCAGGGCTGCCGAACAGGCCGGACTTGTGGAAACGACGGTGACCCTTGACTGGCATGTGGATGGTGCGAGACTGAGCATTGTTCCGGATGCGGGGAGTCTGCGGACCATGCCCGATTCCCGCAACTGGCAGATTATCCTGCGCGGTGTCGAACCCACGGATGCTCGGGTGTTCGTGGATGGGATCGAGGCCAGGTGCGATCTTTCCTACGACGCAGACACGTCGAGCATGAGGGTGGATGTTCACGGGGTTCGGCGTTCCTCTCACGTGGACATCGATTTCACCGACGTTGAGCAGAGCGGAGTGAGACTGCGTTCGCAGAATCTGCGTGACGAGGTATTCGATATTCTCTTCGATGCTCAGATGCCGTATCTCACCAAGGAGAAAGTCTTGGCTGCGGTGGATGCGGATGGTATGGAAAGTCTGTCCGGATTGAGAGCGCTGAATCGAGGACCACGTCGAGTCGGCGACTTGCAGTGGTCGCACCTGCCTGATTCGGTGATGGCTGCTATCGAAGAGGTCATGCTGCGCTCACGACGATGAGTGTGACAACATCCGATTTCCTGTTGCCTCATGCCATTGGTGGTATGAGGCAACTCGACTCCGTCTTCGTGCAGCACGGTGTAGGTTCTCGCATCTCGGCCGGGTGATGGAGGTTTGATGGCCGGCGGCAACGGCGGTATCTTGAATGATGAAGGAAGCTTATCGTCGTCGATCGAGGAGAATCATGAGCGCCAACATTCAGGAAGTTGCAACCGCATACGCACCTACCGCACTGGGTGCTTACAGCCAGGCCGTGAAGGCCAACGGTTTCGTGTTCGTTTCCGGTCAGCTCGGCATAGACCCCGCAAGCGGTGAGCTTGCCGGTGAGTCTGCAGCGCAGCAGGCCACTCAGGCCTTGCGCAACATCAAGAACATTCTCGACGCTGCGGGCAGCGGTATGGAGAATATCGTTCGTGCGACCATCTATTTGAAAGACGTCGACGACTTCGCGGCCGTGAACGAGGAATATGCCAAGGTGTTCATCGCTTCGGTGAAGCCGGCACGCGTGGCTTTCGGCAACAACATGATTCCCAAGGGCGCTCTTGTCGAGATCGACGCCATCGCGGTGGCGGGCGAGTAGGCGCTGACCGGTCCAGGTCGATTGTGTAGGGATTTCTGGCTATACCAAGAGTCTCTGCATTGCAAAATGGCGGATTCACTGACGTGAATCCGCCATTCGTTGAAACATCCCTACACAAACCGCTTCACAGCGGGCATGCCTGGAGGTTTCGGCTTAGTTGACGGTGAATTTCAGCGTCTGGCAGTCCGAATCCTTCGAGGACGAGCCGATGAGCACCTCGAAATCGCCGTTCTCGACCACGCGCTTCTCCTCGGCGTCGACCAGTGTGCAGTCCGCGACGCTGAGGTCGATGGTCGCGGTAGCGTGCTCCCCGGGATGTACCAAGACCTGGGTGAATCCCTTGAGTTCCTTGTTCGCCCAGCTGACGGAGGTCACCACATCGTGAATGTAGAGCTGCACCGTCTCCAGCGACTGCCTGTCGCCGGTGTTGTGCAGGGTGACGCGTGCGCGGAGCGTGTCATCGGCATGAACGTCATCGAGCGAGCGGCTCGGGTCGATTTCGCCATCGCTGCCTAGAACGTCCAGGGTCGCGGTCTGGTATTCAACGGTTGAATAGGATAGTCCCTGGCCGAAGCAGTAGGCGGGTTCCTGGGTGAGATCCGCGTAGCGCAGACCGTGTTGGCCGCGTATCTGGTTGTAATACGTTGGTTGCTGTCCGCTGTGCCGGGCGAAGGATATCGGCAGTCTGCCCTTGGGCTCGATTTTGCCGAGCAGAAGTTCCGCCAGGGCTCGCCCCCCCTGCATTCCCGGATTGCCTGCCCAGATGACGGCTGCCGCGTCTTCTGCGCACGAGGGCAGTATCAGCGGTTTCGAGGCCATCAATACGATGATGAAGGGCTTCCCGCGACGTTTGCAGGATTCGCTGACCGCTTCCAACAGAGCGTTCTGAGCGCCGAACAGCTCCAGGGTGGCCGTCGACCTGCCTTCGCCCACCAGTTCGATGACATCGCCGACGACGGCGACCGTCACGTCCGCGGCTTCGCTGGCGGATACGGCTTCGTCGAGCATGGCGGGATCGGGAGAGCACGCCTGCTGGACCGGCGGTCTCGGCTGCCCGTCGGGGAAGTATGCGCCTGCAGGGTCGCTTTCCAGCGTGAGGATATCCGCGCCCTTTGCATACCGCACATCCCAATCCTGGGGAATTTCGCTGCGCAACCCGTCGAGCACGGTGGTCACCGTCTCTCTGGGCTCCTCGTGAATCCAGCCGACCTGACCCGAACCGCCGGCCCAATCTCCGAGTTGGTTGTTGGGGTCGTCCGCAAGCGGACCCACGAGTGCGATGGTCCGAGGCGCAGGCGACGTCGTGTGCGCGGGCAGGAGCGGTAAGGTGCCGTCGTTGCTCAGCAGCACCAGCGATGCCCTGGCCGCTTCGAGGTTGAGCTCGGTGTGCTCGGGTGTGCCGATGTCGCCGGCGATTCTGGTCTGGTCCGGTATGCGCGGATTCTCGAAGAGGCCGAGTGCGAATTTCAGTCGAAGAATCCGCCCGACAGGCGCATCCAGGTCGGTCTCCTCAATCATGCCTTCCTCAAGGGCATCCAGCGCTCCTTCGTAGAAGCCCGGTGTGCTCATGATCATGTCGTTGCCTGCCTTGATGGCGGCAGCCGCTGCATGCTTGTAGTCCGGCTGGATGTTCTGTTCCCAGACCATGCGTCCGACATTGTCCCAGTCGGTGACCAGCATCCCCTGATATCCCCATTCGCCTCTGAGTACATCGTTGAGCAGCCATCGGTTCAAGGTGATAGGGATGCCATCGGTGCTCTGATAGCCGAGCATGAAGGTGCTGCAACCGGCTTTTGCCACGCGTTCGAAGGGAGGCAGGAACCAGGAGCGCATCTTGCGGTGAGAGATGTCGGCTTCGGAGGCATCGCGCCCTCCCTGTGTCTCCGAGTATGCGGCGAAATGCTTGGCGGTGGCCAGTATGCTGGTCGGGTCGTCGAGACCCTCGCCCTGGTAGCCTCGGACCATGGCGGCGGCCAGTGTGCCAATCAGCAGCGGGTCTTCTCCGAAGGTCTCGTCGACCCGGCCCCAGCGCAGGTCGCGGGCTATGCAGAGCACGGGGGAGAAGGTCCAGTGCACTCCCGTGGCGGAGGCCTCCACTGCGGTTATTCGTGCTGAGCGTTCGAGAAGGTCTGGATTCCAGGATGCGGCCATGGTGAGCTGGGTCGGGAAGATGGTCGCCCCCGGCCAGAATGAATAGCCGTGGATGCAGTCTTCCCCGACGATGAGCGGAATGCCCAGCCGTGTTCGTTGTACCAGTTCCGCGGCTTCGACGAGATTCTGTGGGGATGTGTGAAGAATGGAACCGACATGGATGTCGAGTACCTTGTGTTCAAGATCGTGTTGTGCGTCGAGCTGCATCAGCTGCCCGACTTTTTCCTCGACGCTCATGCGTGAGAGCAGGTCGTCGATTCTGGTCCCGATGCCCGCTTGGGGGTCGAGATATCGAGGTGTTGCCGAGCCGTGGTCGGTCATAACCGTCCCTTTCTGTGTTGAAGCCGGAACCGTGCAGTGCGGCCGTGGGCTGTGTCGCGAAGCGCTGCGTCGGTGCTGCATACCGTGATTGTTTCATGACCTGCGACCATGCAGGCCTGTCCGCCTTCGTTGCCGGTTGTCTGTCGCCCAATGATGGGGCAAACACATATTAGATTACTGATGAGTAAGTAAAAAATCAAATTATCATCTATGGAAAACGCCGAGCAAATCCTATAATTCGTTGCTATAACAGCAAGAATAAGGAAGTTTGACCCAAGATTTGACATCTAACTGACCAGTCAGTATATTGATGTTCGTACAAATAGCAGAACGATGACGTTCCGAATTGTCCGCACACGAAACCAACGACAGGGAAGCACCCTAGGATGCCTTCGTTCCCTGCAGACGGGGCACGCGTGTCGGTAATCATGACAGCGGAATGTCAGCAACAGAACTCGTAGTCGACGGTACGAAACCGTGGAATGCGGATTCTTCCGGACCCTGCAGCACGCGCATCACGTCGCAGTGAAGCGTCGAATGCGCAGGATCTCGGGGAAACCGCAGCACAGCATTACAGAAGGGGGTATGCATTGCAAGCCTCAGCACACGATATGCCGCAAGCCAAGGGCGCGAAGCCGGGCATGATGGCAAGAATGCGACAGTGGTGGAGTCAGTTCATCTATCAATGGCAGTTGCAGGCGATGGTCGCACCCGGCATCATCTTCATGATTGTCTTCAACTTCATTCCAATCTATGGTCTGGTGTTGGCATTCAAGAACTACACGGTCGTGGATACCATCTCCGGAGCTCCCTGGGTGGGGTGGGAGAATTTCCGTATCATCCTCAGTGACAAATATTTCTGGGATTCCGTGTGGAACACCATGGGCATCAGTGCCATCAAGCTCTCGCTCGGGTTCGTGCTGCCGATCATCCTTGCAGTGATGATCTACGAGGTGCCATGGGGTCCGTTCAAACGCATCGTGCAGACGCTCACCTATCTCCCGCACTTCTTCTCGTGGATCATTCTCGGCGGCATGCTCATCAACTGGCTTTCCACCAACGGTCTGCTCAACGAAATACTGAATTTCGTCGGTATCAACGCATCCTCGAATTATCTGCTCGATGCCGACAAGTATTGGGGTATCGCAGCGCTTTCGGACGTATGGAAGGAAGCGGGCTGGGGAACGATTCTGTATCTGGCGGTTATGGCGGGCATTGACCCGTCCCTCTACGAGGCCGCCGAAATGGATGGGGCATCGAAGATACGCCGTATCTGGCATATCACGATACCGGAGCTGGGCACGATGATCACGTTGAATCTGGTGCTCTCCGTCTCCGCGCTCTTCGGTTCGAACCTGGACCAGACGCTGATTCTGATGAACACGCAGAACCAACCCAAGTCGGAAGTCATCAACTCCTATGTCTACCGAATAGGCCTCACCCAGGGGGACTTCTCCTATGCCACGGCAGTAGGCCTGGGCGTCTCCATCGTCTCGGTCGTGCTTCTGGTCATCACCAATGTGGTGAGCAAGAAAATCAACGACAACCAGTCCGTCCTGTAGGGGGAAGCCATGAGAAGAACAGCCAAGGTCAAGCTGGATAATCCGCAGGCCATGAACGCCGGGAAGTCGGTGCGTCACGGGTCGATGACCTTCAACATCATGAACACGGTGCTTCTGGTGATATTCACCCTGCTCATCGTGATACCGGTGTGGAATATCGTGATTTCCTCATTCGCCTCCAACCAGTCGTTGAGCGAGGGTGGATTCGTGTTCTGGCCCAAGGCCCTGTCCTTGGACAACTACCGCTCAGTGTTCCAGGACAACCAACTCTGGCACGCCCTGCTGATATCGGTGCTGAAAACCGCGATAGGCGTGGTCGCGCACACCCTGTTCTGCGCGGTGTTCGCCTATCCGCTCAGCAAAGCGTATCTCAAAGGACGCAAACTCTATTCCGCGATGGGCATCATCACCATGTTCTTCAGCGGCGGCATGATTCCGACGTATTTGCTGATCAAATCGCTCGGACTGCTGGATTCCTTCTGGGTCTACATCATCCCGGCGCTGTTCAGCTACTACGATGTGATCATCCTGATGAACTTCTTCAGGCAGGTGCCCGCATCTTTGGAGGAATCCGCCAAAATCGACGGTGCCAGCGAATGGCGAATCTTCCGCTCGGTGATTCTGCCGCTGTCGAAGCCGGCGCTCGCCACCATCGCGCTCTTCCACGGCGTGGCCCAATGGAACGACTTCATGACCACCAAGCTGTATATCACCAACGAGAATCTCTATCCTCTGCAGATGCGACTGTACGACATCATCGTACGTTCCCAGGCGGCCTCCGATATGGGCAATGTAGGTCAGGTGGTGCTGGATACCACATCGCGCGGCGTCCGATTGGCGACCATCATGATTACCATCGCCCCGATTCTGGTGCTGTACCCATTCGTCCAGCGATATTTCGTCGGCGGAACGATGCTTGGCGCGGTGAAAGGCTAAGCCTGTCACACGGCTGAAAGGGGGCGCTGGGACAGCAAAGGAAGCAAAGCCATCCAGATGCCAACGCGAGAGCTTGGTTCTGGCCAATGACAAGAGGAACGAATACAGAGCAAAGGAGCTCATGAAATGAGAAGTATGAATAGAGCGGGCAAAGTCGTGGCCGCAGCGGTTTCGGCCGTGTTGTCGTTGACCGCGCTCGCCGCGTGCGGTTCCGGGGACGCCAAGGATGCGACGGCCTCGCTTCCTGATCCGACATACAAGGTGTCTGCCAGCACCCCCGCGTGGAAAAGCGATACCAGCAAGGACAACACCCTGACCTGGTATGTCAACGCCGACTGGTGGAACAAATCCTTCGGCAAGGACATGATTACCGCGCAGATCAAGAAGGACCTGAACCTCGACATCACCTTCGTCACCGGAGACGACACGAAGCTCAACACCTATTTCGCCAGTGGCAAGCTGCCGGACATCATCACCACCTTCGACTCCACATCCAAGGTGTCGCAAACGGCGAACCAGTGGGCCCTGCCCCTGGAGGAACTTGCCAAGAAATACGACCCGTATTTCTCCAAGGTCGCCAAGAAGGAGACGCTCGACTGGTACAGGCTCAAGGACGGCAAGGTGTACGGCTATCCGTCGTATTCGAACACGACCGCTGATTACAAATCCGGCATGATTCATCCGACCAGCGCCTTCATCGTAAGGAAGGATGTGATGAACGCCATCGGGCAACAGGACTTCACCACACCCGAGGGCTTCGTCAAGGGTATGCAGGCCATCAAGGAGAAGTTCCCGAACCTGACGCCCTTCGGCTTCAACGACTTCACCGACAACAACAGCTCGCTGCAATCCACCGTCCAGGACATGCTCGGCGTGCCCATCACCACCAAAAGCGATGGGTATTACGACCGTGATCTCGACGCCGACTACGTCAAATGGCTGGAAGCCTTCCGCGAGGTGCACGCCGCGGGCAACATCTCCGACGACAGCTTCGCCGATGATGCCGATACCTTCAAGGAGAAGGTGTCCACAGGGCAATACGGAGCCATCATGATGCAGAATTTCGTGTCCACCGGAACCCAACTGCAGACCTTCGCATCCAAGAACCCCGATTCTGCCTATGAGGCCGTAGACGGCATCAGCAGCACCGAAGGGCGTGAGCCCACCCTGAGCCAGTCGGGGCTGAGCGGCTGGTCCATCAACTACATCACCAAGCAGACGAAGAATCCCGCGAAGGCCATCCAGGTGTTCGAATATCTGCTGAGCGACTACGGGCAGATGCTGACGAATTTCGGTATCGAAGGCCAGACATACACCAAGAGTGCGGACGGCACCGTCACTTGGACAGAGCAGGCCAATCAGGTGAGGCTCAACGAAACGGAAAAATGGCAGAAGGAATACCGCATGGGCGAGTTCGTGCTCTTCGGCCATGACCGCTACAAGGCGCTGAACAAGGCATCCTACGTGGACGCCGTCTGGCAGATGCAGGACTGGGGGCAGAAGTACCTGACACCGCAGTTCAAGATCGAGAACATCGCGCCGGATACCGGTAGCGCGGAAGCCCGTTCGCTCTCCGCCATTCAGACCAACTGGTCGACCACGATGGTCGGCATGATTCGCGCCGGGAGCCAATCGGATTTCGATGGCATCCTCAAGAAGTACAAGCAGTTCCAGAAGGACAACAACATCGAGCAGGTCAACACTATCCGCAGCGAGAAGATCAAGACCAACGTCAAGAAATTGACGGATTGATTCCTTCCGAAACCCGTGCCGTCGAAGCCGCACGGCAGAAAGCGCGGCCTCGACGGCACGGGGACGGGGCGATGCCCCTCGCGGCGGGGTTATGGTGGCATCGGGCCGGAAATCATGCCGAATCGGATTCCGGGCCGCCGTCCCGCAAGGCATATGACAGATGAGAAAAGGATGCGGTGGTGGATATGAGCGCTGTGAAAACCGCTGATACGCGTGGGGTGGGCGTCGGTCAGGCGAGAGCGTGGCTGAGCACCGATGCGGCCCATATGATGCAGGCCGTTTCCCTCGACGGTGACGCTCCGGCGGAAGCCGCCCATGAGGTGCCGCTGGAGATAGACCATGCACGGCGCTTCCAGAGCATCCTCGGTTTCGGAGCCTCGTTCACCGACTCTTCGGCCTTCCTGGTGAACGGTCTTGATGCGTCTGCACGGCAAGAGGTCATGAGACGTCTGTTCAGCCGTCGGCACGGCATAGGGCTGTCCCTGCTGCGCAATCCGATGGGAGCCTGCGACTATTCGAGATGGGTCTACAGCTATGACGATATGAGCGGTGGTGCGACCGACGAGGATATGCGGCATTTCTCCATCCGGCATGACCTTGCGGATATCGTTCCCCTGACCAAGGAGGCGATGGACCTCAATCCCGACCTTCGCCTTATCGCATCCCCCTGGAGCGCACCTGGCTGGATGAAGGACAGTGGCACGATGATTACCGGGTCGTTGCTCAAACGCTGGTACTCGGCCTATGCCCGGTATTTCGTCAGATTCATTCAGGCGTATCGAGGCCAGGGCATAGCTGTGCACGCACTCACCGTCCAGAACGAGCCCCTGTTCGAACCTCCGCATTATCCGGGAATGCCGATGAGCGCAGCCGAGGAGTTGGAGTTCGTGACTTCCTTCCTGCGCCCCGCGCTGGAAGGTGCGGGGCTTTCGCCGGAAATCTGGGGCTATGACCACAACTGGGACCATCCGGAGTATCCCGCCCATCTGCTTGAGCACGGCCGGAAGGCTTTCGATGGCATCGCCTGGCATTGGTATGGAGGCGAGGCGGCGCGGCAAAGCGAGCTGTCCCGGCAATACGACGATGCCCCCGTCTATTTCACCGAAGGTTCGGGAGGTGATTGGATACCTGCGTTCGGACCTGCTTTCGGCAATCTGATGAGGACGGGCATCGAGATCCTTCGTCACCGTTCCCGTTCGCTGATGCTGTGGAACATCGCCCTCGACCGTCACAACGGACCGGTCGTTCCGGGATTCGGACGAAGCACATGCCGTGGTCTACTGAGAATATCCAGGGGTGCCAAGGTCGAGTACACCCTCGACTACTGGGGTCTGGCGCATTTCAGCTCGGTTATCGCGGCCGGTGCGGTGAGGGTCGAAAGCACCCAGAGCGGGTCGCTCAGGAGCCTGGTCTGTGACAATCCCGACGGCACCACCGCCATGGTGCTGTTCAACGACGGGAATCGGCCCGTAGATGTGCGAGTGAAGGATGCTGAGCTGGACACACTGTGCCGTCTGCCGTCACAATCCGCCATGACCTTGCTTGCCAGGGTGTCCACGTGGCGTGAGGGGGAACGATGAAGGAGTTTTTCTCCATTGACGGCAAAGTGTATGCCGTGTTGAATGTGATGCTCGAACTCCTGGAACTGAACCTGCTGTTCATGCTCGGGTGTCTTCCGGTGCTCACCATAGGCACCAGCGTCGCATCGCTGTATGAGGTCGTGTTTCAGATTCGTGCCGAGGGAACGGTCCGAGTCTTCGACAGATTCCGCAGGGCGTATCGCGAGAATCTGCGCAGGGGCACGGCACTCTGGGCGATCGTCGCCGGCGCCTTCGGCGCAATGCTGCTGCTGCGTACTGGTTGATGTCGAACGCGACTCAGGGCAACATCGTCGTACTGATACCCGTCTGCGTACTCATCGCCGTGATGATGTTGGCCGCGATGCTGATATTCCCCATTGCAGGGCGATATGACATGACCGTGCCTGCGATACTCAGAGCGGCGCTGTCGCTGTCGCTGCAACATGTGCTCTTCACCGCGCTCGCCTTCATGCTGATGCTGGTCATCATCGTGGTCATACCGCTGTTTGCACCGAGATTGTGGTTCCTGTGGATATTCTTCGCCTTCAGTGTGACGGCGTATCTGCAGAGTTGGCTCTTCATGAGGGTCTTCGACATGCAGGCAAAGGCGCAGTGAGCCTGATAACTGCCGACGCGATGCGGCAACGTGCGATGCTTATGATACATATAATGCCGATCAGTCATGGTGATCGCAACGAGATTTGGAGCGACGATGGCAGACGAACAGCGTAACGAAAAATCCACGAAGCACAGGCCGGAAACCTCCCGCAAACGTCGGGAGATACTCAAGGCTGCGTCAGAGGTGTTTGGTCTCAAAGGCACCTCGAACGGCACCCTCGAGGAGATTGCTGACCGGGTCGGCATGACCCGGGCGGGAATTCTGCACCACTTCGGTTCCAAACGCGGCCTGCTCCTGGCAGTTCTGCAATACAGGGATACCAGCGAGGTGGAGCATCTTGAGGAGCACCATATTCCCGGCGGTGCGGGACTGTTCCGTCATCTTGTCGAAACGGCCCGGCGCAATGCCTCGCGTCCCGGAATCGTGCGTACCTTCGTGACCCTGTCGTCCGAATCCATCACCGACGACAATGCAGGTCGGGACTACTTCCTGAATCGCTACAGCAATCTTCGCGAGGAAATCACCCAGGCCCTCATCGATATGGCGAAGGAACGCAAAGCCACCATCGACATGGCGAAGGCCGATATGGCGGCTTCTGCGATTCTTGCAATCATGGACGGTCTGCAGCTGCAGTGGCTGCTGGACGGCGAACATGTCGAGCTGCCGGAAAGCACGGAGTTCGCGATGAACGCCCTGGTCTGGTCGGTGTTGAACAACCTCGAGGAGCAGGCGTTCTGAGCCGACTGCACGCCGGACCACCCTCTTTCCCCGTCAGCCAGTCCGAGATATACGGTTTCCTGCTGAAGAGGAGATAACTGCACTAAAAGGACAGCAATTTGGGAATTTTTCTCCGAAAAGCTGTCCTTTTAGTGCAGTTATCGTATTCGACCCTCGATGTCCCGGTCCGGTAGCGTCCCGGCGGTGTCTTCCAACACCCGTTCTGTCTGGGCAAACATTAGACTTGTGAGAATGAGCCCTGAAGCATTAGCGGAAGTAATTGCAAAAACCATCACCGAGCTGGTCGAATCCGGCAATGCCGGAAGTCTGGCGCAGGACGCGATTCCCGAGGCGGCCTCCATCAACGTAGCCCGTCCGAAGGATCGATCGCATGGTGACTGGGCCACCAACGTGGCGATGCAGCTGGCCAGGAAGGCCGGCGTGCAACCGCGTCAGCTCGCCAACGCTCTTGCGGAAGGCCTGCAGTCGGCGCAAGGCATCTCATCGGTCGAGGTGGCAGGTCCGGGGTTCATCAATATCGTACTGGATTCGGCTTCGGCGGCAGCCGTGGTCGATACCGTCCTCGAGCAGGGTGATGCTTTCGGGCATAACGACCATCTCGGCGGGCATACCTTGAATCTCGAATTCGTGTCGGCCAATCCCACCGGACCGATTCATATAGGCGGCACGCGCTGGGCCGCGGTCGGCGACTCGATGGCAAGGATATTGCAGGCCAACGGCGCCGAAGTGGTGCGTGAATACTATTTCAACGACCACGGCGAGCAGATCGACCGTTTCGCGAAGTCCCTGGTGGCCGCGGCTCATCATGAGCAGGTGCCTGCGGACGGATACAAAGGCGCCTATATCGACGAAATAGCGGCCCGCGTGATCGACGAGGCGAAGGCTGACGGCGTTGATGCGCTGGCGCTGCCTCGGGTTCGTGACGAGCAGGGCGACGAAGGAGCCAGCGAGCAGCGGGAGGAGTTCCGCAAACGCGCCGTACCGATGATGTTCGCCGAGATCCAGGACTCCATGAAAGAGTTCAGAGTCGACTTCGACGTGTGGTTCCATGAGAACAGCCTCTACGAATCAGGTGAGGTGGAACGCGCCATCAACGAGCTGCGCGAGCAGGGGGACATCTTCGAGAAGGACGGCGCGACCTGGTTCGCATCGACCAAATACGGTGACGACAAAGACCGCGTCATCATCAAATCCGACGGGCACGCCGCCTACATCGCCGGTGACATTGCCTACTATCTCAACAAACGCCGTAGGGCCGACCATCCATGCGATGTGGCCATCTACATGCTGGGCGCGGACCACCACGGATATATCGGCAGGATGATGGCGGTCTGCGCCGCATTCGGCGACACTCCTGAAGTCAACATGCAGATTCTCATCGGTCAGATGGTCAATGTGATGAAGGACGGCAAGGCCGTGCGCATGAGCAAACGCGCAGGAAACGTCGTCACCATCGATGATTTGCTTGAGGCAATCGGCGTGGACGCGTCGCGCTATTCGCTGGCTCGCACCGATTATCACCAGAGCGTCGATATAGATTTGAACCTGCTGGCGTCGCATACCAATGAGAATCCGGTGTACTACGTGCAGTATGCTCACGCGCGTTCATGCAACGTGGACCGCAACGCCGAACAGGCCGGCATACGCATCGCCGATGCCGATCTCTCGCTGCTGGATACGCCGGCCGACGGCGAAGTGCTTGCCGCGCTCGCGCTGTATCCGAATGTGCTGCAAATGGCGGGCGACCACCGTGCGCCCCACAGAATCGGCGCACTATCTCGAAGACCTGGCCTCCGCATACCACAAGTGGTACCAACGCGGAACGAGTGGTTCCGATGGAACTCACCGACCCGGAAAGTCGTCTGAAGGGCGAGGAACGCGACGCCCTGTCGGTTGCGAAGAATCCCGAGACGTCTCGCGCCGCCGCCCGGCTCAAGCTCAACGACGCCGTCCAGCATGTGATCGCCGGAGGCTTGAAGCTCCTTGGTGTGAGCCGCGCCGGATAAGATGTAGTTCATGAGCGAAGCGACGTCATCACACACGAATCAGGAATTCACCGCAATGTCGGCCATCTGGCCTGACGGCGCGCAACGTGACTCCGAAGCCTGCGTCCGTCTGCATGGCATCAGCGTCAAGGAGATGGCCGCACGCTTCGGCACGCCGCTCTATGTGGTGGATACTCAGGAACTGACCGAGAGGGCGCATCGCTTCGTGTCCGCGGTCAGTGAGGCCTTCCCCTATACCAACACGCATGTGAGCTATGCGGGCAAAGCCTTTCTTAGCAAAGAAGTGGTTCGTCTGGTGCTCGCTCAGGGCATGCTGGTGGATACATGCAGCATGGGGGAGATGCGCATCGCCTTGGCTGCGGGGGCTCCCGGACGAAGACTGGTGCTGCACGGCAACAACAAGTCCGATGAGGAGATTCGTCTGGCAGTTGAGCAGGGATTCGCCAAAATCGTGGTCGATTCCCCGGACGAACCGGAACGTATCGCCGCCATCGCGCATTCCCTGGGCAAAACCGCGAAGGTCATGCTTCGGGTCACCGTGGGCGTTCATGCCGGGGGACACGAGTTCATCTCCACCGCGCATGAAGATCAGAAATTCGGTGTGCCGCTGCTGCCTGTCGGTGCGGATCGGCATGTGTTCGACTTTGAACATGACGATGTCGCTGAGAACAATGCAGCGGAGTATGACGTCTCGGGACCGCACGATGCCAAGGTTCAGCAGGTCTCGTCGCTGTACGTGCCGAGTGGGAAACGTCCTGACGATGATTCTGCGGTCAGCGCCGCCATGGATGCGGTGGCCGACGGTCCTGCCATCGCCGTCCTCAAAGACATCCTTTCGCGCCAACCCGATTTGGAACTCGTCGGTGTGCATGCGCATATCGGCTCGCAGATACATGATGCCAACGCCTTCATCGAATCCGCCAGACGTCTGATGGTGCTGCGCAAGACCTTCTGGGCGACCGACGGTTTCCTGCTGCCGGAGACGGATCTGGGCGGCGGGTATTCGGTGGCGTACACCGATGACGACGAATCCATGAACATCGAGGACACCTTCGCGCACATGTCACAGGCCGTTGATGGCATCAACCATCGGCTTGGTCTGCCTGCGCCCGTGCTCTCCTTCGAACCCGGAAGGTGGATTATCGCCCCCTGCGGCGTGACCTTGTACCGGGTCGGCACGGTGAAGACGATACATCTTGCCGATAGTGCCACCAGAACCTATGTCTCTGTGGACGGCGGAATGAGCGACAATATCCGTCCGGCACTGTACGGAGCCCAATACACCGCGGAGCTTGCCAATAGGCGAGGTGCGGATGAGGGGATTGACGCCAGAGTGGTCGGTCTGCATTGCGAATCGGGTGACATTCTGGTGCAGAGCGTCAGACTTCCCGCCGATATCCGTCGTGGCGATCTACTCGCCATTCCGGTTACGGGCGCATATGGGCGGACGATGGCCAGCAATTACAATCAGGTCCCCATTCCTGCGGTCGCGGCGGTTTCGGCCGATGGAGCCCACCTGATGCTTCGACGACAGAGCGTCGATGACCTGCTGGAACTGGACGTCGATGAGGGTGCGCATCAGGATTCGCCCGGCAACCGTCCAGCATGACTTCGACGGTGTGACCGAGGATATTCAGCAGGTACTGAGTTCATTCGTCATGTTGACGTAGGATGATTGAGCTGTTGGGTATTACTACCGCTTACAGGAAGGACAGACGAGTGTCTGAGAACAACAATGCCCCTATCCGAGTAGCTTTGCTCGGAGCGGGAACCGTGGGCTCGCAGACGGCACGTCTGCTTGTCGAGCAGCAGGAAGAGCTGGCGAATCGCATCGGCAGGCCGATGGAACTCGTCGGCATCGCAGTGTTGGACCCTTCGGCGGTGAGCGATCCGTGGATAGACAAGTCCCTGCTGACCACCGATGCTGCCGAATTGGTCACGCGTGCGGATATCGTCATCGAACTTATCGGGGGCATCGAGCCTGCGCGCACCTTCCTGATGAAAGCCATCGAATCCGGCGCCAGCGTGGTCACGGCGAACAAGGCATTGCTGGCCAAATGCGGTCCCGAGCTGTACCAGGCGGCAGCCGAGCACGGCGTGGACATCTACTTCGAGGCGGCTGTAGGCGGAGCGATTCCCATCGTTCGCCCCCTGCGTGAATCCTTGGTCGGAGACCGCGTACTGAGCGTCATGGGTATCGTCAACGGGACCACCAACTACATTCTTGACGAAATGACCACCAAAGGTCTGGACTTCGACGAGGCGCTGAAGGACGCACAGCGCAAGGGATTCGCCGAAGCCGATCCCACCGCCGACATCGAGGGGCTGGATGCCGCCGCCAAGGCCGCAATCATGGCTCTGCTCGCCTTCCACACGGATGTGCGCATCGATGATGTGCCGGTTGAAGGCATCACCAAAATCACTGCGGACGACATCGCCGCCGCAACCGCCGAAGGCAAGGTCATCAAGCTGCTTGCCGTGGTCGACCAATCCGAGGCCGGTATCTCGGCGCGTGTCTATCCGGCGTTGATGTCCCTCGACCATCCTCTGGCTTCCGTGCATGGAAGTTTCAACGCGGTGTTCGTCAAAGCCGAGGCGGCGGACGATTTGATGTTCTACGGCCGTGGCGCTGGCGGGGCGCCCACCGCTTCCGCCGTCGTCGGCGATGTGGTCACCGAGGCCCGGCATATCGCGCAGGGTTCGGTCGGTCCGGTCATTCCGATCTACGCGACCTTGCCGAAGGCACCACTGGACGCCTCAAAGGCCGCTTTCGCCGTCCGCTTCCTGATTCACGACAAGCCCGGGGTGCTTGCGGCCATCGCCCAATCCTTCTCGCAGCACGGCATCTCCATCAACGGCGTGAACCAGGACATCAAACCGACTCTGCATGATCCGGGCTACAGCGGCGAAATCCAGCAGTTGCGACTCGTGACCCACATGTGCGATGAGGTCACCTTGCGCGAGGTCGTGAAAGAGGTGTCCGAGCTGGATGCGGTGACCGGCGACGCTTCGATTCTGCGCGTTCTCGACTGATTGGTTCGCATATGAGCACCATGCCTGAGAGCATTCATGTCCACGTTCCGGCGACCACAGCCAACCTCGGTTCGGGTTTCGACGCGGTCGGGCTTGCACTGGATTACCACGACACCTTGAGCTTCTCCCTGGGGCAGCTCGACAGCGATGCGGTTGACGTGGAGATAGAGGGAGAGGGCGCCGACACCCTCCCCAGGGACGCCTCGCATCTTGTGGTGAAATCATTCCGCGACGCGGCCAGGGACCTCGGCATGCCGATGCGCGAGCTGCATCTTTCGGCACGGAACCGGATACCCCAGGCCAGAGGTATGGGGTCCAGCGCCGAGGCCATCGTGGCGGGCATCAGCGCCGCATATGCCTTCACCCACGGCGGTGTGCTGGACAGGGACTATGTCTTCGCTGCCGCAGCCAAGGTCGAAGGTCATCCCGACAATGTGGCTCCTGCCGTATACGGAGGACTGACCTTTTCCTGGAAGCTCGAGGAGGGTGCGGAAGCGCTCGGCTCCCAGGCCGAGCATGCTTCTCAGGGCTCTGAGAGTGCTGGGAACAACCAGGTCACGGGCGATCTCTCCGCCGGCTACCACACCGTGCGTTATCCGGTCTCGACCGATATTCGCGCCTACGTCTTTGTGCCCGATTTCACCCTGTCGACCAGTGATGCGCGCCATGCCCTGCCGAAGCAGGTGCCTTACGAGGATGCGATAGTCAATGTCTCTCGTGTGGGGTTGCTTCCTGCGTCACTCTGCCCGGCTTTCTACGGCGACGGCGAGGGTGCGGCTGCGATGCAGGGCAGCGGTCTGGGGCGAAATCAACTGCTGTTCTGCGCCACTCAGGACGCGCTGCACCAGCAATACAGAGGCCCTCTGATGCCTCAATCCGCAGCTCTGATGGAATGTCTGCGAGGCAGGGGCCTGGCAGCCGCCGTCTCCGGAGCAGGACCATGCGTGCTGGTGTTGCATAGCGGCGACGTGGATGAGGAACTGCAATCCTTGGCGGGAGAACAACTCGAGTCCGGCCATTGGAAACTTCTGCCTCTGGCAATAGACCTTGCCGGGGTGCAGGTCGAACAGCAAGAATAGAACACCGAACGGGTGTGCATCGGATGCAGAAGCCTCCGATAGAAGGGACGGGTATGTCGATTCCGTTGATTCTGGCCTCCAAATCGAGACCACGTAGAGATTTGTTGTACGCTGCAGGCATTTGCCCCACCGTCCGTGAATCGCATGTGGATGAAATCGCAACCGTCGACCAGACCGCTCAGGAACGTGACATCGACCCCAGTACCATGGCCGCCGAGGACCGCGTGGCCACATTGGCCCGGGCCAAGGCTCTGGCCGTCGCCCAATCCTTTGCAGACGTGGCGCAGACCGCGCGCGAGGCCGAAGGCGATTTGCAGATTTCCCTTCCTCTACAGGACGGATACGGCAGCATCGCGAAGGTGACGCCGATTCAGGAGGCCATCAACGCCCATCAGGGTTTGACCTCGGCGACTGTCGGACCTCTCGTCATCGGATGCGACTCCATGTTCACACTGGATGGCGTGGTGTACGGCAAGCCGCACAGCGAGGAGAACGCTCGGGAGCGTCTTCGTGCGATGAGGAAGAACACCGGCACTCTGTGGACGGGGCACTGCCTCATTGATGTGGCTTCAGGCCGTGAACTTCATGCGGTGAGCCACGCTCAGGTGAGTTTCGGCGACTTCAGCGACGAGGATATCGAGGACTACATCGCCACGAAGGAACCTCTTGAAGTGGCGGGGTCCTTCACGCTCGAAGGATTCGGGTCGGCGTTCATCGACAATATCCAAGGCGACCCCAGTGGCGTCGTGGGACTCAGCGTGCCGACCTTGCGCGGACTGGTCGAGTCCTTGGGGATTCGATGGACCGAGCTGTGGAATCTGACGCGGGAACAGAAGCGCGGCGTCAACCCTGATAATCCGAATGCACCGAGCGATAACGTGCACCAGCCGGGAGATGGGTGGATAGATTGCGCGTGCGGGCATCGACACTGGGGGCTGAACGGAGCTTCCGGCGTGCTGCTGGCCAGAAGAGACGAGCACAGCGGTGCCATCACGGATGTGCTGTTGCAACACCGGGCGATGTGGAGTGCCGAGGGCGGCACCTGGGGTGCTCCGGGTGGAGCCACCGCCGATGGCGAGAGCCCACTCGAAGGCGCTCTGAGAGAGAGCTTCGAAGAGGCGAACATCAATCCCGAGGACATTCAGGTGGTTGGTTCCTATCGTGAGGACCACGGCCCATGGGGATATGCCACGGTGTTCGCCTTCGAAAAACCGGGGCATCAGGTGAATCCTCAGGCGAATGACGACGAGAGCATGTCCGTCGAATGGGTCCCTATCGGCAAGATCGACGAATACAAGCTGATTTCGCCTCTGCAACGGGATTGGCCCGAATTCGAGAAGCGTCTGCACGAGCTTGCGGCTGAGCATAGGCCCAACTGACTCCAAGGCAGTCACCTCCACTTCGTGACGGAGCTCGAGGTGGCTGCTGACAGTGCCTGCTGACACCGGCTGCTCATACCCGAGGATGATTGAGCAGTGTGAAAAGCCCAGGCATATCGTTCTTACACATGATGTGCAGAGTTGCGTTGCATTCATAGCATAGGAGCTATGCAAAGCAAGAACAATGAATTTCAGTCCGCACCCTCTCCGACGCGTGCTCCCGAGCTGCGACCCGTGCTTGAAGCGCGGGATGTGGTGATGGACTATGTCCAGGAACGTGCGCCGCAGCGCGGGCCTTCAACGGCAATGCACCAGTTGGCGTTAAGCCATGTCTCCATGAGCCTTGCGTCGGGAGAGTCCCTCGCGGTCATGGGGCCGAGCGGGTCGGGCAAATCCACCCTGCTGCACGTGTTGGCGGGAATCGTCAAAGCGACTTCGGGAACGGTGTATTTCGATGGGGCCGATATGGGTCGTTTCAGCGATACCGAACGCACCAAGTTGAGACGCTCGAAGTTCGGTTTCGTATTCCAGTCGGGGCAGTTGCTTCCGGAACTGCCTGCGTTGGAGAATATCGCGCTGCCGGTCATGCTCGGTGGTGTCGAGTACAAGCAGGCGATCAGCATGGCCTTCTCATGGTTGGATGCTCTTGGCATGGGCGAGTTGGCCCAACGTAGGCCAGGGGAGATGAGCGGCGGCCAGATGCAACGTATCGCCATCGCCCGAGCGCTGTGCATCAGACCGAGTGTGGTGTTCGCCGATGAACCGACCGGTGCGCTTGACCGCAAAACGGGTGCGAATGTGATGACGGTGCTGACCCAGGCATGCAGCCAGAACGGGGCGTCCTTGATTGTGGTAACCCATGACCCCAGTGTTGCGGCCTTCTGCAGCAGAACAATCACGATGAGGGACGGACTGCTCTTCGACCATGACATCGCCGATGTGCAGGATGCGCCGACGGGACGGCGGTCATGAGCAGCTTTGCATTATGGAGACTGTTCCATCGGGGCAGCAATCGCAAGGTCACGGCCACCTCTCTGCTGGCCGTAATCGCCTTCGCGGCGGCAAGCGCCATGTTCCTCACCGTTCTCGGAGGGGTCCACGCATTCGTATGGAGAGCCTCACCGTCGCATGGCTTTGTGGACGCCTTCACCTTCCAGGAGTCTCAGGCGTCGCAGACACCGCAATCCTCGCAGTACGGTGTGTACCTCGTCTATGTGGTGCTTGCGCTGTTCGCATGCATGCTTCTGCTCGTACCCTTCGCATCCCTTTCGGCGTCGGCTGCTCGTCTTGCCGCCGCGAGGAGGGATGCTCGTCTCGCCGCGTTGCGTCTCGCAGGAGCGA
The DNA here is from genome assembly GCF_000738005.1 of Bifidobacterium crudilactis. Classification (NCBI taxonomy): domain Bacteria; kingdom Bacillati; phylum Actinomycetota; class Actinomycetes; order Bifidobacteriales; family Bifidobacteriaceae; genus Bifidobacterium; species Bifidobacterium crudilactis. The sequence goes on from NZ_JHAL01000001.1 coordinate 570,599, forward strand.
CAACGGGTCAGGTGTCGAGGTTGACGGCGTTGGAAGCGGCGGGACAGGCCCTGTTGGGTTCCGTTCTCGGCATGGTGATATATGTGGCGCTGATTCCGGCCATGATGCAGATACCTTTTCAAAACAGTCTTTTTCACTTCCATGAACTCTGGGTCGGACCGCTGGCACTGGCCTTGGTCGCCTTGCTGATGACCGCTCTGGCTTTGCTTTCCTCATTGTCCGCACTGATGCGTGTGGTGGTGAGTCCACTCGGCGTCAGCGCCAGAGTGACGCCTCCGGCCTTGCGCAAATGGCGTCTGGTGGTCTTCGTGGTGGTGATGGTCCTTGCCGTGGCTCTAATGCGGACCCCGTTGGCGAAATACTTCGGTCAAGCGGTTGCCATAGCGGTACTGTTCGGCGTGATTGCACTGTGTTTCGCGCTCATCAATCTCATCGGACCTTGGGTGATTGCGATGAGGGCGAGAATGCGCATCCGCAGGCCCCGCAATGCCGAGACGCTGTTGGCTATGAGACGCATACTGGACAATCCCAAGCGCGCCTGGAGGAATGTTTCGGGCATCGCTCTGGCGGTGTTCATATCGGGAATCACCGCGATATGCGCCTATATCGGTTCTTCCGTGCAGCAGGCTTCGGAACAGGATGCGATGCTGCTCAAGGATATCGGTACGGGTGGCTTGGTGACACTGGTGTTCTCCGCGGTGCTGGCGGCAGTGTCATGCGGCGTGATGCAAGCAGGAAACGTGTATGACCAGGCGGAACAGTACAGGATGCTGATGCTTGAGGGGGCCGACAGGAAGACCATGTCGAAGGCGCGTCTCATCGAAGTCATGACACCTCTTCGAGTTGTGGTCGTGGTTTCTGCGGGTAGCAGCCTGCTGCTCATGCTGCCGATATTCGGTTCTGCGATGACCCAGCCAGGGACGCTTATCGGCTTCTTCGCAGGCATCGCACTGTGCTTCGTGCTCGTAGGCATCGGCGTTGCTGCGGCAAACCGTGTATCCGATGGTATCGCCATCACCGATGTTCGTGGTGATGACTGAGGTCTGAACGATGGCTGGGGTCGTGCTTCAGGTGAGTGTGGCTGCGATGAATGCGATGATGAAGGGCGAGGTGATGGTGCTCAGCAGGATGCCGTCCCTGGCGAAGGTCAGGCCGACATTGTATCGGGCTGCGTAGTTGTACACGTTCTGACCGGTCGGCAGTGCGGCGAGGACCACGCAGCCGTAGAGCTCGGTTCCCCTGAAGCCCAGCACGAAGTATGCGATGAGGAATGCGATTATCGGCATGATGACGTTCTTCAGCATCACCACCGTCGCTGTCGCACGACGGTTCGAGCCCTTCCGCATCGGTCGGCTGCCGCGCAGGGACATGCCGAAGGCCATAAGAATCATCGGTACCGCGGAGTCGCCAATCATGCTGATGGGTTTGAATATGACATCGGGAACGATGAACATCCCGCTTCGTGCCGCGATTGCCGAAACCGCTATTCCGCCGAGGGAACCCAGAAGCAGCGGCTGATGCAGCGGTTGCTTGACCACCTCTTTGAATGAGAATCGGCCGGTCGTGGTGACGTCGAGTGCGGTGAGGCCCACCGGGGTGAACAAGGCCTGCTGCATCACCAGAATCGGTGCCACCAGAGCGGGATTGCCGAGAATATAGGTGGCTACCGGCAGACCGATGTTGTTTGAATTCAGATACAGGGAGTTCAGCGAGCCGATAATCGCGTCCGCTGTTTTCATATGGAAAAACATCGAATTCAGCAGAAGGAACAGCAGACCCACGGCCAAGGCGGATGCGAAGGCGACCACGATGCTTGGATGGAAAATATCCTGTATCGGCTGTTTGGACAGAATGGCGAACATCAGGCAAGGGCTCGAGATGAAGAAGCTGAATCGGTTGAGCACCATCTGCGCGGTCGGGCCGCCGATGCGATACCTGGCGGCGATGTACCCGGCCAGAATCACGATTCCAATGACACCGAAGCCCTCCATGGCACTTATCAAACGTGGCATTATGACTCTTCCGGTGGTGTATTACTGGCTTCAATACTGCCACAGCCGGTGAACTGATGGTGCGATGTCTCAGCAGATGGGCGTTTGGTCGGCATGCCACGGTGTTCGCCGACCGCCGGTTAAGATGGGCACATGGAATCCGAAGCAAGCATCTCGCAATCAGCCAAATCCCAGGAGCCGACCATGCGCGACGGCAACGTGCACGAAGGTGTCACCTTCACCGTTGACCCCGCAGGCAGTGAGCGGGAGAATCTGGCCGCATTGTTCACGCAGATTATGGAATGCTATTCGGTCAGCGGGCAGGAGCATACGCTTGCCGACTCCGTGGAGGAGTTCCTCACCCGGCAGGCTCACCTGGTTGTTCGGCGTCACGGCGATACCGTGGTCGCTTCCACGCGATTGCATCGTGACGCACGCGTTGTTCTGGCCGGGCATATCGATACCGTACCGGTGATTAACAACTTTCCGCCGCGATGGCTGGAGGCCGGTGACCCGCTGATTCGCGATGAGATTTCACAGGCGCATCCTGACGAGCGGGTGATGTGGGGCAGGGGAGCCACCGACATGAAGGCATCCGATGCGGTGCTGCTCTACCTGGCCGCCACGCTGACAGAAGCTTCATATGACCTCACCTATGTGCTTTACGACCATGAGGAAGTGGCCGCCGAATTCAACGGTCTGAGGAAGGTCGCCGAAGCCCATCCTGATTGGATTCAGGGGGATTTCGCCATTATCGGGGAGCCGACCTCATGCGCCATCGAGGGCGGATGCAACGGCACCATTCGTTTCGATGTCATCACGCATGGCGTGGCCGCACATTCGGCGCGCGCGTGGATGGGAGAGAACGCGATTCACAAGGCGGCGGATATTCTGAACCGCCTCAACGCCTACGCTCCGGCTACCGTCAACGTTGACGGACTGGAATACATCGAGGGGCTCAACGCCACGCTGATATCCGGTGGCACGGGCACGAATGTGATTCCCGACGAATGCCGGGTGCATGTCAACTACCGCTTTGCCCCGAACAAAACACTCGAAGAGGCGAAAAGCCTGATGTTCGGGGAAGGCGCCGGCCTTGCTCTTGGGGGCGGTGTCGCTCCGGCTGTCGGCGGAGTGTTCAAGGGTTTTGACATCGAGATGAAGGACGAATCACCTGCGGCCCGACCCGGCATGGATGCGGAGCTGACGAGGTCACTGGCCAATCTGGTGTTCGAACGCACCGGAAGCAAGCCCCAGGCGAAACTCGGCTGGACCGATGTGGCACGGTTCTCCCAGTTGGGCGTGCCCGCCGTGAATTTCGGTGCGGGCGACCCTCTTCTGGCGCACAAACATGACGAGCAGATACCCGAATCCGACCTGCTGCTGATGACGAATATCCTGCGGCAGTGGCTCAGCCGCGAGAACTGAGGGTGAGAGCTGACTGTGACGACTGGATGTGAGCAGTGACTGTGGAGATGACCGTGGGAACTGAGGTTTCGCCGCCGGTGATGTGAGGCCAGCATCAGCTTCGGGAGTAAATACGAACATGCTGTACTATATTGTTCATCATGTTCGTCGCATGTTCCTTTCGCTGATTCCAGGCGTTMCGMTGGGTTAAGMACGSCCAATTCGGCGACACCCACCGAAAGCTTGATCGCGTACGCGTGCTCGGCTTGTCGAAGAGCACCGCCACCGCCTGGGGTCCTTCAAGGGACGCGAAACAGCCGATTTTCGCGGAAGCGCATACCCAATTCGAGTATGTCGAGCTGTTCGTCATGGGAACATCATCATCCCTGAGCA